>NZ_WXWO01000091.1:0-35946 GCF_009904845.1 Vibrio sp. V38_P2S17PM301
GGATATAAAATATTTTTCTTACAAACTGGAATGTTACAGAAATGTAATTAATGGTTATTTCGCGAGTTATCGCAGGAGGGTTTAATTTCTGATTTATCAGTAGTTAAACAACGATTGAAAATAATCTCCAGGATTGAGAAATGAATAAAACACAACGTCACATCAACTGGCTGCTGGCTGTTAGCGCGGCAACTGCGCTACCTGTCACCGCTGCAGAAATGATCAACGTAAATGATGGCAGCCTGCTAAACCAGGCTCTTAAAGCTCAGTCACAGAGCGTTGCCCCGGTGGAAACCGGATTCAAACAAATGAAACGAGTTGTTTTGCCAAATGGCAAAGTGAAAGTTCGTTATCAACAAACTCACCACGGTCTACCGGTTTTCAACACCTCGGTAGTGGCGACTGAATCGAAGTCTGGCAGTAGCGAAGTGTTCGGTGTGATGGCTCAGGGTATCGCAGACGACGTGTCTACACTGACGCCATCCGTTGAGATGAAGCAGGCCATTTCAATTGCTAAATCGCGTTTCCAACAGCAAGAAAAAATGGTTGCGGAACCTGCAACGGAAAACGAAAAAGCCGAGTTGATGGTTCGTCTGGACGACAACAATCAAGCGCAACTAGTGTATCTGGTTGATTTCTTCGTTGCCGAGGATCACCCAGCGCGTCCTTTCTTTTTCATTGATGCGCAAACGGGTGAAGTACTGCAAACTTGGGATGGTCTGAACCATGCACAAGCTGACGGTACTGGCCCTGGCGGTAACACCAAAACAGGTCGTTATGAATACGGTTCTGACTTTCCTCCGTTTGTCATCGATAAAGTCGGCACTAAGTGTTCAATGAACAACAGCGCGGTAAGAACGGTTGACCTGAACGGCTCAACTTCAGGTAACACCACTTACAGCTATACCTGTAACGACTCAACCAACTACAACGATTACAAAGCCATTAACGGCGCGTACTCGCCACTGAACGATGCCCACTACTTCGGTAAAGTGGTTTTCGATATGTACAAAGACTGGATGAACACCACACCACTGACGTTCCAGCTGACTATGCGTGTTCACTATGGTAACAACTACGAAAACGCGTTCTGGAATGGTTCATCCATGACCTTCGGTGATGGCTACAGCACCTTCTACCCGCTGGTGGATATTAACGTTAGTGCCCACGAAGTGAGCCACGGTTTCACCGAACAAAACTCGGGTCTGGTGTACGAGAATATGTCTGGTGGTATGAACGAAGCGTTCTCTGATATTGCAGGTGAAGCAGCAGAGTTCTACATGAAAGGCAGCGTTGACTGGGTTGTCGGTGCGGATATCTTCAAATCATCCGGCGGTCTGCGTTACTTTGATCAGCCTTCGCGTGACGGCCGTTCTATCGACCATGCGTCTGACTACTACAATGGCCTGAATGTTCACTACTCAAGTGGTGTATTCAACCGTGCGTTCTACCTGCTGGCTAACAAAGCGGGTTGGGATGTACGCAAAGGCTTTGAAGTGTTCACCCTGGCTAACCAATTGTACTGGACAGCGAACAGCACATTTGATGAAGGCGGTTGTGGTGTAGTGAAAGCTGCGAGCGACATGGGTTACAGCGTTGCAGACGTAGAAGATGCGTTTAACACGGTAGGCGTTAACGCGTCTTGTGGTGCAACTCCTCCTCCGTCTGGCGATGTACTGGAAATCGGTAAACCGCTGGCGAACCTTTCAGGTAACCGCAATGACATGACTTACTACACGTTCACACCAAGCAGCTCATCTAGCGTAGTGATTAAGATCACTGGCGGTACAGGTGATGCAGACCTTTACGTGAAAGCGGGTAGCAAGCCAACCACGACTTCTTACGATTGCCGTCCATATAAGTACGGTAACGAAGAGCAGTGTTCAATTTCAGCGCAAGCGGGTACTACGTATCACGTTATGTTGCGTGGTTACAGCAATTACGCTGGTGTAACTTTGCGTGCTGACTAAACTCAGAATGGAACCAGTGAAGGCGCACCTTAAGGTGCGCCTTTTTTGTATCAGGCGATCTGTGTAAACGTGACCTGATCGAAGTGAGGATTGGCCGCCAGCGCTTGCATGCTGTGTAAGGACTCGGTGGGCAACGTCTCATGGCCACTGGATGTCGCAATGACGATGGCCTCTTTTCGCTCTGTGGTGTATGTGGTATCGACCGCCGTCCCTTCCACAATCGTGCCGTTGAGCAGTTTGAGTCTGACTGGCAGGTGATAAAGGCAGGCAATCTCGATGTAATCGTACTGGCTGCAGGACATCATAGTAGGCTCCTAAGAGTAGAATATGGCCAGCCAGATCGTTTCCGTATTCGGATCTGTCCAACTGACGCGATGGCGTGTGTGAGCCGGAATATTGAGACAGTCTCCGGCACGTAGCGTTACTTCACGGTTGTCAGCGTATAGAATACGACCGGCACCAGCGAGCAAGAGCACCCATTCATGCTCGGTTTGATCGTACCAGTGATTGGGAGGCGAAGAGTGGCCTTTGGACACGATACGCTCAATACGTAAGGTGTCGTGGCGTAGCACATCTTCGAACACTTCTTCACTGAGATCGACAGGCAGGTTCGCCAGTAAACTAAATGGTTGACTCATGACCCGCTCCGCGTTGGTGATTCAGATTCTGAAGTACTGTTTGCCACGTTTTGAGTGTGTGCTCGTCGAACAGATAAAACACGATCTCTAGGTCATGAAACTCTTCTTGCATACACGTGCGCAGAGCCTGGTACGCGGCGTCTTCAATCGGGTAACCGTAAACCCCGCAAGAGATCGCCGGAAATGCAATGCTGTGGCAATGATATTGCCGAGCCAGTCGCAGTGAGGCGGCATAGGCCGCTGTCAGCAAACGCGCGGGATCGGCACTTTGATGATAGATGGGGCCGACGGTATGAATGACATAACGTGCTGCCAGTGCGCCAGCCGAGGTAATGCGAGCTTCGCCTGTCGGGCAGCGGACACCTTCCACTGCCGGCACTTGACGACAAGCCTCCAATAGCGCTGGCCCTGCCGCACGGTGAATGGCGCCATCAACGCCACCGCCTCCCAACATCACCGGGTTGGCCGCGTTCACGATAGCATCGGTGGTGGCTGTTGTGATGTCTCCTTGCTGGAGGCGTAATGTACTCATACGCTATAACACCTCAGGGTTGGCGATATTGTGTGGTCGTTGCTCAGCATACGCCCGCACATTGTCAAACGCGTACCTAAAGTAAAGCTCATAACTGCCTTGTTCGACATAGCCAATATGAGGCGTGGCGACGACATTGGGCAGTGTTAACAACCATTGGTTGGTTGCATACGCCGGCTCCTGTTCAAACACATCAATCGCCGCCATTTTGCCCGGATGAGCGGACAGGGTGTCGTACAGCGCCTGAGGCTCGATAAGCTCAGCGCGGCTGATGTTAACTAGCAGAGCGTCGGGTTTCATTTGCTCAAGATCGTCCCGTGTGACGATATGACGTGTTGCGTCGTTCAGGCGTAGATGCAACGACACGATATCACAGTGCGTGAAAAACTGGTCACGGTTAGTAGCGGCTTGGTAACCCATGACTTGTGCTTTTTCACGTGATGCCTCACTACCCCAGATCATTACTTCCATGCCGAAAGCCGTGGCGTAACCTGCGACACGTTGTCCGATTTTCCCAAATCCCCAGATCCCCAAGCGTTTGCCCTCCAGTGTTCTTCCCAGAAAAGGTTGTCCCGATTGTTGCCAGTGACCGTTTTGCAACCGGTTGATATAGCTGGGAATGTGTCGCATGGCGGCCATGATTAATGCCCAGCAAAGCTCTGAAGGGGCAACCGGCGATCCGACGCCTTCAGCAACGGCTACCCGGTAGCGGTTGCAGGCATCCAAATCAAGGTGGTTACTGATTTTGCCCGTCTGGCTGATGAGCTTCAAATTAGGCAGGCGTGAGAGCAGAGCGTCGTTAATGAGCGTCCGTTCTCGAATGAGCACTAAGACGTCGAATGATTGAAGCATGTCCGCCAGTTTTTCGATGTCGGTTACCGTGTGATTAAACACCGTGACATCCATATCATGTAGCAGAGAGAAACACGCCAGATGACGAACCTGATCTTGATAATCGTCCAATACCGCAATACGCACAACAGACTCCTTGTGTCAGAAAAACAATGCGAGCAGGTTCTGAAATGCAACCAGTAACTTATCTGCCGCAATTGCGCGAATAATACGCCAGACGACAGTAGGTGGGTAGCGGATTGGCTGGTTTCATTTCTTGGGTTTGAGCTCGACCACGTTTCCTTCCGGATCCTGAATGTAAAGTGAACGACCAAAACCTTCCGCGCCATATCGCTCGGCGAACTCAGAGACTTCAATGCCGTGCGAAATCAGGTAGTGCGCCAGATCGGCTTCTTCCACTGGTGCCATTTGCAGACAGAAATGATCAACATTACGCCCATCCTGTTGGGGAGCCTGGCCGCCAAGTTGACCCAGTTCACTGTCAACCGGCACGATGTCAATCAAGGCACTTCCGGCTCGCAGTTGGATCAGGCCAATATCGGGTGCCAGTTCACGTTCAATCGGACAACCCAGAACATCTCGATAAAACGTCAGCATGGCTTCAATGTTGCTCGTGCGTAAAACGATGTGATCCAGTCCGTGGATGTGAATCATGTCAGCTCCTTATCGAATCAGGTGAATCGCCAGTATTAGCATGATCAAGCCGATCACGATTTCAAAGACCTTCCAGGCTCTCGCATGGCGAAAAATTGGGATCAGTGCTTTGGCGCCGAACCCCAAGCTAAAGAAAAAGACGAATGAGGCCGTCATTGCGCCCACCGCAAACGGGATTCTCTGACCGTCATACTGAGTGGATACCGAACCAAGCAGTACGATGGTATCAAGATAAACATGGGGGTTAAGCCAAGTGAATGCAAGGCAGATCAAGGCTGTTTTAACAGCACTGTGTTTTGCGTCACCTGCCGGGTTCAGTGCATGGTTTTCCCGATATGCCGACAGAAAACTGCGCAGAGCATACCAAAGCAGAAACAGTGCTCCGGCATAACGGGCAACACTTTCAATCATCGGAAACGCGTTGACCATCGCGCCAAATCCGGCCACGCCAGCGGAGATCAATATTGCGTCAGAGCATGCGCACAGTGAGCACACCAGCAGCACATGGTGCTGCCGAATGCCTTGTTTAAGTACAAACGCATTTTGTGCGCCGATGGCCAAAATGAGTGACAAGCCGAGTGTAAACCCGGCGAGAGCAGCAGCAATCATGCCTGGTCGAGCGGTTCTTTCTGGTACTGGTGTTGCAGAATATACATGCGTTTCACGTCTTGATACTGGCCATTGATAAAGTATTCTTCCACCAGGTGGCCTTCTTCAATAAAGCCGCATTTCTGATAAAGGTGAATCGCTTTTTTATTTTCGACTGCAACCAGTAGGTAAATCTTGTGCAGGTTCAGTACCGAGAAGGAATAGTCCAGCGCACGCAATATCAATTCGGTGGCGAATCCACGCCCCTGATACGCTGGGGCGACAATGATCTGGAACTCTGCGCTTCGGTGGATGTAATTGATTTCAATCAGCTCCACCAGACCGATCAGGCTTTGGTTTTCGTCTTCAACGACAAATCGCCGTTCGGCATCATCGTGAATATGACGCTTATAGAGCTCTTCCAGTTCATCAAATGACTCATACGGTTCTTCAAACCAGTACGACATGATATTGCGGTTGTTATTAAGATCATGGATAAAGCGCAAATCGGAGCGTTCCAACGCGCGTAACTTCAGTCCACTGTTCATGGTCGAGGCCCTTGAAAAGAATATGCATAAACACTCGCTGCTATGGCAGCGAAACATCAGTTAAAAGCTCGAGCCCGGTTGCTGTAAGAAGGCCATCTCCTCGTCAGTGCTGAGCCGGCCGAGGATTTCGTTTCGGTGTGGGTATCGGCCAAAGCGGTCAATGATGGCTTTGTGTCGGAGCTCGAAATCGTAGTTGTACTCCAATCCGGGACAACTGAAAAGCTTCATAGCCTGTTCGTGAATGCGTCTGGACTCACTGTGCATAAATGGCATGTATAAAAAGCTTTTTTCGTCAGCGTTGAGGGCATCGTCCGCACCGGCTGCGATGGCTTCCTGTGCCAGAGCAAGAGCAAGCGGGTCTTGTGCGAACGCTCGGGGAGTATTGCGGTAAACATTGCGTGAAAACTGATCAAGAACGATGATTTCGGCCAGTCGACCATGCGGATTGCCGCGCCAGTTATACAATTCCGCCTGTGCCGCACTGTCGAGGACATCGGTAAAACGCTCGGTGATACGTTCATCCAGCGTGGGATCGCCGGAGAACCAGTCTTTCGATTCCAGTTCCTGAAACCAAAAATTGAGAATTTCCTGATACATAGCGCGTCCTTGAGTTTCCGTTTAACGATGTTTCATCCTAGGATGCAAATCGCACTTAAGTCAAAACTTCGGCTCGAATATGGGCTTAAGTGCGACGTTTCACTTAACGAAGATGTTTCCAGTACTGGTACAAACCATAGATATCCGACGAACAAAGCAGGGGCATTGCACCTTTGAGTTGTTCATCTGGCCAGTCCCACCATTGGATTTCGAGCAATATCGCCACCTCTTCGTCGGAGAAGCGATGACGAATATGGCGGGCAGGGTTGGAGCCAACAATGGAGTAAGGTTCAACATCTTTGGTCACAACGGCACGACTGGCAATCACGGCGCCGTCGCCGATCGTCACCCCTGGCATAATCATCGCTTCTGAGCCTATCCAGACATCATTACCGATGACCGTGTCGCCTGCGGGTTTAAAGGCATCCAGCGCCCCTTCAAATGCGGGATTTTCCTGATAAAAAAATGGGAAAGTCGTGGCCCAGTCAGTGCGATGACCCTGATTTCCCGCCATCATGAATACGGCGCCTGAGCCTATCGACACATAACGGCCAATGATCAATTTGTCCACGTCGGAGCGATCTGGCACAAGATAACGGACGCAGTCATCAAAGCTATGACGGTGATAGTAGCCTGAGTAGTAGCTGTGGTCGCCAACAATGATGTTGGGATTGGTGACTTGCTCTTTCAGGGATTTGCCAGCGAATGGACTTTCGAAATAGTTTTTCATTGCTGATTGATATCCTTGTTGTTGGTTCAGCGCCGAGTCTAAGGCGACTCGTCTGACGGCTCAAACGATTTGTTATCAAAGCAATTTTTGTTTATTTCAGATCAATGGACAATGAGAAAATAAAAAAGGCCACACTGTGGCCTTTTTGTCCTTAGGGTAAGCTTAGCTGTTGCCTTTTTTGTCTTTCTTATCTTTGTTGTGGCCCTGACCTGGGTTGTCATCGCCGTGAACACTGCGGCTCTCGCCGTCCATCTGGCCTTTGCCTTTTTCCGGGTCACAATCTTCAGATTTGATCTTGATGTTATCGCCATCCATTTTCAGACAATCTTTACTGACTTCCATCTTGTCGGTAGAGATGGAAATATCGGCGTACGCCACTGAACAGGGCAGTAGCAGAGCTGCGAGTAAGAGTGATTTCTTCATGCTTTACCTGTTAAGGAGTTATTGAACGGAACTCCCTGAGTGTAGCAGACCCGATTTCAGCCCGTGTGCTTTGTGCCACAATACTCAGAAATGAGGCGTGCCAGCTTGTCTATCCCTTGTTGCCAGTGACGTTCATCCCGGTAGTGCGCGCAGCTGAGCCTTAGGGCGTTGCGAAAACCGTCTGATGTCGCAAACACGGTTCCGGGTAGCAGACTGATTTTGTGTTCATGACAGGCTCGGTAAAGAGCTTCGCTGTCAAACTCCCCATCGATGAGCAGCCAGGACAAGTAGCCACCGTCCGGTTGAGTCAGATAAAAGCGCTTGTGCAAATTAGAGTATCGGTTCAATGCGTCACTTAACTGTTGGTGCAATCGGCGTTGGTTGTGCTGATACGTCCGGCGCATTTTGTTGATGTGCTGGCGGTATTTGCCGGTTGTCAGAAACTCAGCTGCCGCGGATTGGATCAGGTTCTGACTGCCCATATTTTCACAGATCAGCAGTTTTTCAATCTCTGGCTGATAGCACCCGGCAATCAACCAGCCAAGACGCAGACGTGAATCGAGCGTTTTAGAGAGGGAATTGACGTAGATGACCCGTTCGTCGCTGGCCAGCGCGGCCAGAGGCGCAATGCCCTCATCAAACGCCAAAGCGCCGAATACATCATCTTCGATGATAGGTATACCCGAAGAGGCGTCAAGCAAGGCCAATCGTTTCTCTAGTGGCATTCTGGCTCCGGTCGGGTTAGCGAAGTTGGGAGTCACCAGAATTGCACGAATGTCCCAGCGTTTGAGCGCCTTGGCAAGTGCAGTGGGATCCATGCCAGTTCGGACACAACCGGGAATTTCTACGACCTGTAACCCAAGTGATTCCATCAACAACAAATTGCCGAAATAACAGGGAGATTCGACGGCAACAATATCGCCCGGCTTGGTTAACGCGCGCAGTGCCAGACTGATGGCTTGCTGGGCTCCGTTGGTGACAGCGATATCGTCTAAAGTGGCGGGGACACCAAGATCCCGGCTGATCCTGACCAACTGCCGCAAGAGTAGATTATGTCCGGGAGGAAGTTGATAGTGGCTTGGCATCTGACTTTGCAGGCGACTATGCCGGCCTATCGTAGCATAGAGGCTTTTGATGGCGGGCGCGTCTATGTTGGGATGAGCGGATCCCAGCGGAAGACGCTCCTTCTCTTCACGGTAGGTAAGGATCTCTTTAGATAGCGACAGTAAATCCACTCGTCTTGGCGGTTGTTGGGGAATCTGAGGGCTAGGTGTCGATTTGACTCGATAGCCTGACTTTTCGACTGCATAGACCACACCAGCGGCTTCCAGTTCTTGATACGCACGGATCACGGTATTTTTGCCGACGTTGAGCGTCTGGCTCAGTTGGCGAATGGACGGGAGCTTATCTTCCGCCCGGTAAAGCCCGCCATCGATGGCTTGTCTCAGATGGTATTCGACCATCAAATACTTGTTCGGAGTGTCCATTCTGTACCCATGTAAAATAAGTAAGCTGTGCCTTTTAATATTTCTGTGCCCAACTAAAGTAACGTGAAACTGAGATGAAAAGCCAGAGGAAAGGACATGTTGGTTCGCTTTATTCCGTTTGTATTTGTGATTCTTTGGGCGTCTGGCTTTGTTGGGGCCAGGCTGGGTCTGCAGTACGCAGAGCCAGCCACGCTATTGACCATCCGAATGGTCTCGAATGTGGTGCTGTTTTGGTTGTTGATTTTGGTGTTGCGGCGGCGTATTCCGCGTGGGAAAGCTCTGTTGCACAGCGTGGTTGTCGGTGTCTTGATCCACGGATTTTACCTGGGAGGCACTTATCTGGCGATTGACTTGGGGATGCCTGCCGGGCTGAGTTCCTTGTTGGTCGGGACGCAACCGATACTGACTGCTTTATTATTGGTTCTTTTTACGGCAGAGCGGTTTCGACGTTCTCAATGGCTGGGGTTAGCGCTTGGCTTTGTTGGGATCAGCTTGGTTCTGGCCGGGAATATGGCCTGGCAATCGGACCAGCACAAATGGCTGGCGATCGGGTTGTGTGTGGTGTCTCTGTTGGGGATCACGTTGGGTACTCTGTATCAGAAAAAATGGTGTAAAGGTTGTGACATGGTAGGCGGTGCGATGATCCAGTACCTGGCTGCCAGTACACTGTTTTTACCATATGCAATGCAGTACGAAAGCATGCAGGTTGAATGGAACATGACGTTCATTCTCACCATTCTCTGGTTGGTGGTCGTGTTGTCCTGTGTCGCTATCTTGTTGCTCCTGTATATGGTGGAACATGGTGCCGCATCCAATGTGGCTTCGGTGTTCTATTTGGTGCCGCCAACCACGGCTATACAGGCTTGGTTGGTATTTGGTGAGTCGTTTGACCTTTTGGGCGCACTTGGTTTTCTCTTGTCTGCCTGCGCAGTGTATCTGGTAGTGCGTAAACCGCGGCTGGTGCCGGAGAAAACCTCGGAAGTGGTGGCGGCATCTTAGTGTGCAATTCAGGCGGTCTGAAACTGACCGCCTGTTTGTCACCAATTGTTAGGTTACTCTCCACCGTGGGCCGCACAGTGCAGAGGCACCAGCATATCGCCCTTTAGAGTAAGTTACAGCATACGCTCACCCAATATAATGGAGGTTTGTTCTAAATTGTTTGGGATACATGGTGCCAAAACCCGATCGAATGACCGCAATGCAACAATTGATTGATGAGGTCAAAGCCACTTTGCCGATTTATGCTCCAGAGACGTTTGTGTGCGGTCCGCAAGGCAGTTGCCTTGGGTGCCCGAAAAAACTGCTTGAAATGGTGGAATCTGAACTGTGTTATTGGGAGTCGGCATTGAGAAGGGGCGTCATACCCCAGTTCGATGAGATTCGACGGTTTGGCAAGCTGTGCCTGAGTGTGCGCCGCGCGCTGCTGCGAAATCAGATTCCTTTGCTGCAAAAGAAAAAGCCCTGACCAACGTGGCCGGGGCTGAAAAAAGTAGTGTCAAAGTGACAGTGGTTACATAACTTAATCGGGTTTATTCTAAGTGGGTTTCGATAACGCTTTGTTTGGATTACGTTAATATTCAATCAGAAAGCGGTTGAAAGCATGATTGTTTGCTGAAGAGTTCGGGAGTATGCTTGGCGGATAAATAGGGGAGAATCATGGCACGTCCTAAAAAACAGCGCACCATCTGCGCGCGCCCACCATACAGCTGCTACAAGCCCAACGGCGTACCCATGACTGAGTTAAGTCAGGTCGAGTTATTGTCGGAAGAGTTTGAAGCTTTGCGTCTGGCCGATCTTGAAGATTTGAGTCAACAGCAGGCAGCAGACCAAATGCAGGTCTCCCGCCAGACTTTTGGCAACATCGTAAAGCGTGCCCGTCATAAAGTGGCTTTGGCTCTGGTTCAGGGACAGGCACTGCATTTCCGCTTCGAGGACTAATGAGCGCGAGAGCGCTTGTCAGGCTCTTGTATCTGATACAAGGTCTTTGATTTCTCCTCATTTTCGCAACTGGTTTTACAATCGCAGACTTTGTCGACACCAATCTGGTTAAGACCTCCACAGCTCCCTTTGATACTGGCGCGGTGAAAGATAACGCCTAGTGCCATAAGCGCGATGATGCCCACGAATGCCAAAAACGCAATGATGAACTCAGTCATTGATCTGCTTTCCCCCGTTAATCTGCGTCAACTCGACCGGTGAGGATAAAGGCTGTAGTCGGTTTGGTGATACGCCCATTCTGCATGCCTGTTGCCGGCGAGATTGCCGGGTTTCCTCACTATTCAGTGTAGTTAATTCAGCGAGGTTCAGCTCATTTGGCGCTGTTTTCCGGTGACAGTGCCATACTGCAAGGTTTCGCTGGCGCAGTTTGATAAACATATGCTCGCCGATGTGACGCACGACTACGCCGTCTATACCGGAGGCGGCCAGTTGAGTAAGCAGTTCCGCTTTTCCCCGGCAGCCTGAAGTGCGAACGGCAGGATTGATAAAGCGGCGTAGTTCACCCAACTGCGTATCATAGATCATAAACTGCTGTGCTTTACTAAAATGAGCGGAGATAACGCCGCGATGCAATGGAAGAGCGATTTTCATGTGTTTTTCTCCTGTAAGAGCGTTCAGGAGCACAGTACGAAAATTATTAGCATATGCCAATAACTGGAATTGAAAACTTAGACTGCGGAAACATGAGACGTAAAAATGGCAATAAAAAAACCGGGGAACGCCCCGGTTATTGTATTGATATGAGTTGTACACAAGAGACTAGAAAATGCAGTGTTTGGTGAAGTCTTTGGCTTCGTTTGTTGTCCAGTCACCTTTCGGCTTTTCTTTCATATCGTTGCACCAGGCTTCGCTGCCCACTTTTGTACAACCAAACAAAGCGGCACTCATTAACAACATTGCTGCCAATTTTTTCATTTTCTTCTCCATTTTATCCAACGGTTAGGTGTGCGGCTGACTTTAGGTAGCAACCCGTGCAGCTTCGTCAGGGGGATGTCAATATTCAGCACAATCAGAGTATTGCGACAGAATTGGCTGACCAATATACCCTTAATTGCAACATCGATCAGAAGATACAGTGTTTCGCGTAGCTGGTGGCTTCGTTTGCGCTCCAGTCACCTTTCGGTTTTCTGTCCATATCTTCACACCAGGCTTGGCTGCCAATCTCATTCTGAAAAACGCAGTATTGGGCGAAGTCAACTGCGTTCTGACCTGTCCATTCCGTTTTTGGCTTGCCTCTTAGTGCACTGCACCAGTTTTTGCTACCGACTTCATCACTGCAGGCCGATAAGGCACCAACCGTTAACAGTAAAACAACCAGTTTTTTCATTGTTCGGATAACCCTGTATTAAGCAATGTCCGCTACTATACCGAAAATATTAGTTTCAATGTTAACACCCGGCCAATTCCCATCTCACTGATATGATTGTCAGTGAAAAGGATCACTTTTTCAGCGTCCGTGAGTCACCATTGGCAGATCCGAGTCACATATTCGAGACGGTTGAGATGCAACAGCATTTATTCACGTTAGTATGGCATCGAAACGTTTCGATGAGTTTTCTGACAATAACATTCAACCACTGAAAAACTCTTTGTTGTCTTAACGTACCGGTGAATCCAGACGGGTTTCTGCCGCTTAATCAAGGTGAATACATGAAAAAAAGTACCCTCATCAACTCAGAGCTGTCTTATTTGGTTGCCACGTTGGGCCATACTGACGAAATCACGATTTGTGATGCTGGTTTGCCGATTCCGGATCAAGTACAGCGGATCGATCTCGCGTTGACTCACGGCATTCCGGGATTCATCGAAACCGTGCGTGTCATCCTGTCCGAGTCTCAGATTGAAGGGGTTGTGATTGCCAGAGAGTTCGAACAGGTCAGCCCGGAACATCATCGGGCACTGATCAACGAGCTGGAGCACGAACAGGAAAGTACCGGACGTGAGATCACCGTTCAGTACTTATCACATGATGATTTTAAGCAGCGTACCCACCAGAGCCGGGCAGTGGTTCGTACTGGTGAATGTACGCCGTATGCCAACGTGATTTTTCAGGCCGGTGTGGTGTTTTAAATCCGTATTGAAACGATTGGGAATTCTCTATGACTCAAGCGATATTACAGCTCAGCGAGATTGAAAAAGCCTTTCCTGGTGTCAAAGCGCTCGACAAGGCCAGCCTGAAGGTTTATCCGGGCCGCGTAATGGCCCTGATGGGGGAAAACGGTGCCGGAAAATCGACCTTGATGAAAGTTCTGACGGGGATCTATTCACTGGATGCCGGTTCGATTTCGTACCAAGGGCAACCGGCGGCATTTAAAGGGCCGCGAGATTCTCAGCAGGCCGGAATCAGCATTATTCACCAGGAACTGAACCTGATACCAGAACTGACCATTGCTGAAAACATATTTCTCGGCCGCGAATTTACCAGTGCATTGGGCCGGATCCAGTGGGACAAAATGTACGAGCAAGCCGATCAACTGCTGGCGCGTCTGAATGTGCGGCACAGTGCCAAAACACTGCTCGGCGAGCTTAGCCTGGGTGAGCAACAAATGGTCGAAATCGCTAAAGCGCTGTCGTTTGAATCCCGCGTGATCATCATGGACGAGCCGACAGATGCGCTTACGGATACGGAGACAGACTCTCTTTTCGCCGTGATCCGGGAGCTGCGTGAGCAAGGTTGCGGGATTGTGTACATTTCTCACCGACTGAAAGAGATCTTTGAAATTTGTGATGACATCACGGTGCTTCGCGACGGCAAATTCATCGGTGAGTGTCAGGTGTCAGATACCAACGAGGATGGCCTGATTGAAATGATGGTCGGGCGCAAACTGGAAGAGCAATACCCGCGTATTGATGTGACACATGGTGACGTCTGCCTGGAAGTGGAAAGGTTAACCGGGGCGGGCGTGAAAGACGTGAGCTTCACGTTGCAGCGAGGCGAAATTCTTGGAATTTCGGGGCTGATGGGCGCTGGGCGTACGGAACTAATGAAGGTGATTTACGGTGCTCTGGCGAAGCAAAGTGGTGTTGTCCGTCTTGACGGTGAAGAGATCAACCCGACGTCACCACAAGGTGGCTTGGCGAGCGGTATCGCTTACATTTCGGAAGACCGTAAAGGCGATGGCCTAGTGCTGGGGTTGTCGGTGAAAGAAAACATGTCACTGTGCGCGCTCGATCAACTGAGCCGGGGTTGTCAGATTCGTCACGCTGATGAAATCATGGCCGTGGAAGACTACATCGGCTTATTCAATATTAAAACACCGTCGCGTGACCAGATCATCGGTAACTTGTCGGGAGGGAATCAACAGAAAGTCGCGATTGCCAAAGGTTTAATGACTCGCCCGAAAGTCCTGATTCTGGATGAGCCAACGCGCGGAGTTGACGTCGGCGCCAAAAAAGAAATCTACCAACTGATCAATAAATTTAAAGCGGCGGGGATGAGCATCATTCTGGTGTCATCGGAAATGCCAGAAGTGCTGGGCATGAGTGACCGTATTTTGGTGATGCATGAAGGTCGCATCAGTGGCGAGTTTGATGCCGTTGATGCCGATCAGGAAAAACTGCTGGCGTGTGCAGTAGGTAAAATGATTAACGAGGAAGCAGCATGAGTACCAATACCATGAGCAAACCACAACCAGCCAGCACAAAGAAGCTGTTTAGCAAAGAGTGGCTGATTGAACAGAAGTCGCTGATAGCACTGTTATTTTTGATCATTGTCGTATCGTTTCTGAACCCCAATTTCTTTACCGTCGACAACATTCTCAACATTCTACGCCAGACGTCAGTCAATGCCATCATCGCGGTGGGGATGACCTTGGTCATTCTGACCGCAGGCATTGATTTGAGCGTCGGATCCGTTCTGGCACTGTGTGGCGCGTTTGCCGCCAGCCTGATAGCGATGGAAGTGCCTGTCTTGATCGCGGTACCAACGGCACTGCTCGCGGGGGCGGCTCTGGGCGCAATCAGCGGCATTATTATCGCAAAAGGGAAAGTGCAGGCTTTCATTGCCACTCTGGTGACGATGACGTTATTGCGTGGCGTGACCATGGTTTACACCGACGGACGTCCAATTTCTACTGGTTTTACTGATACGGCGGACGCGTTCGCCTGGTTCGGTACCGGATACGCACTGGGAATTCCGGTCCCTGTCTGGCTGATGGTGATTGTGTTCGCCGCTGCCTGGTATCTGCTCAATCATACTCGTTTTGGCCGCTATGTTTATGCGCTGGGCGGAAACGAATCGGCGACCCGTTTATCTGGCATTAATGTCGACCGTGTGAAAATCGGGGTATACGCCCTGTGTGGTTTGCTCGCAGCGCTGGCAGGCATCATTGTGACCTCACGTTTGTCTTCGGCCCAGCCAACCGCGGGTATGGGGTATGAACTCGACGCCATCGCGGCGGTGGTACTGGGTGGTACCAGCCTGATGGGCGGTCGTGGACGTATCATGGGAACCTTGATTGGTGCGCTGATTATCGGTTTCCTGAACAATGCACTTAACTTGCTCGACGTGTCTTCCTACTACCAGATGATTGCCAAAGCTGTGGTCATTCTTCTGGCGGTACTGGTCGATAATAAAAATAAATAAATCAATACGATATCTGGTTGGGGCAGACGCTCCAACCCACCCTGCAACAAAGGACTATAACGATGAAAAAACTGGCAACTCTTATCTCTGCTGCACTCCTTTCTTCCACCGTTTCTGTTGCTGCTCAGGCACAGGACACAATGGCGATTGTGGTATCGACACTGAACAATCCGTTCTTTGTCACCATGAAAGACGGCGCGGAAGCCAAAGCCAAGGAACTGGGGTATAACCTGATTGTTCTGGACTCGCAAAACGACCCGAGCAAAGAACTGTCAAACGTTGAGGATCTGACCGTTCGTGGCGTTAAAGCGATTCTGATCAATCCAACCGACTCGGATGCGGTGTCCAATGCCATCCGAATGGCGAACCGCTCTAAGATTCCGGTACTGACACTGGACCGCGGTGCGAGCCGAGGTGAAGTGGTTAGCCATATTGCATCGGACAACGTGGTCGGTGGAGAAATGGCGGGTCATTTCATCATGGAAAAAGTGGGTGAAAAAGCCAAAGTCATCCAGTTGGAAGGCATCGCAGGAACCTCGGCGGCACGTGAGCGTGGAGAAGGCTTTATGAATGCGGTAAAAGGCAGCAACATGGATCTGCTCGCCAGTCAGCCTGCGGACTTTGACCGCACCAAAGGCCTCAACGTAATGGAAAACCTGCTGGCTGCGAATCCGGATGTTCAGGCCGTATTTGCTCAAAACGATGAAATGGCGTTGGGTGCACTGCGTGCGGTTCAGGCTTCAGGTAAAGACGTCATGATCGTGGGCTTTGATGGCACGGAAGATGGTATTGCGGCGGTTAATCGCGGCAAACTGGCGGCAACCATCGCGCAGCAACCGGACTTGATTGGTGCGTTGGGCGTTGAAACGGCCAACAAAGTACTCAAGGGCGAGAGCGTGGATGAGTATATCCCGGTGCCGCTTAAAGTGGTCACGAAGCAGTAATCATTATGCCCCGCACCACAAACGTGCGGGGCATTTCTGACCCTCGACAGGGTCGATACTTGTGCGTGTTTACGAGGACGTACAAGTATCACTCCTGTTTCTCTATTGTTTAAAGGTTCTCAGAACCGAGGATAACCGAATGAATAAACTCGTCGTGTTAGGTAGCGTGAACGCTGACCATGTTCTTCAAGTGCCTTCATTTCCTCGCCCCGGCGAGACGCTGCATGGTCATAATTACCAGGTGATTCCGGGTGGTAAAGGCGCCAATCAGGCGGTGGCGGCAGCGCGTCTGAAAGCCGACATCGGTTTCATTGCCTGTGTCGGAGATGATGCGTTTGGCATTAACATTCGTGAAAGCTTTAAGTGCGATGGCATGAACACGGAAGGGGTGAAAATGCAGCCGAACTGCCCAACCGGTATCGCCATGATTCAGGTTGCTGACAGCGGTGAAAACAGCATCTGTATTTCTGCCGAAGCGAACGCTCGTCTGACGGCTGAGATGATTGAGCCGGATCTGGAGCGAATCCGTCAGGCCAGCTATCTGCTCATGCAACTGGAAACACCTTTGGACGGCATTGAGAGAGCCGCTCAAGAAGCCAAATCGCACAAGACCAATGTGATCCTGAACCCGGCTCCGGCGCGTGAATTGCCAGATGACTTACTCAACTGCATTGATGTGATCACACCGAATGAAACAGAGGCTGAAGTCCTGACCGGCATAACCGTGACAGACAATGCATCTGCGCAACAAGCTGCGAATGTACTACACCACAAAGGGATTGAAATCGTATTGATCACGTTGGGCGCGAAAGGGGTCTGGTTGAGTCAGAATGGGCGTGGTGAACTGATCTCTGGCTTTGCGGTAGAGCCTGTGGATACGACCGCCGCTGGCGATACGTTTAATGGGGCATTAGTCACTGGTTTATTGGAAGATATGCCTTTAGAATCAGCCATTAAGTTTGCTCATGCTGCGGCTGCCATTTCTGTCACCCGTTTCGGAGCCCAGACTTCGATACCCAATCGTCAGGAAGTCGAAGTGTTTTTGGCAGCCCATCAGTCATAAATAGGAGAATAACATGGCAACGATGAAAGACATCGCAAGACTCGCAGGGGTTTCCACTTCCACCGTCAGCCATGTTATCAACAAGACCCGATACGTCAGCGAAGCGATCTCTGAACGGGTCAATCAAGCCGCCAAAGAGCTGAACTACGCTCCTTCTGCTTTGGCCCGCAGCCTGAAAATTAACCGGACTCAAACCATCGGTATGCTGGTGACCACGTCAACTAATCCATTTTTTGGTGAAGTTGTGAAAGGGGTTGAGCGCAGCTGTTACCAAAAAGGTTACAACCTGATTTTGTGTAACACCGAAGGCGACAACGAGCGGATGAAAACGTCGATCGATACCTTGTTGCAAAAACGTGTCGATGGCTTGTTGCTCATGTGTTCGACGTTGGAAGGGGAGCGTATTGATGTCTTCGAACGTTATCCGGATATTCCGGTGGTGGTTATGGACTGGGGGCCGATGCTGTTTGCCAGTGACAAAATCCAGGACAACTCCTTGCGCGGTGGATACATGGCCGCCAAACACTTAATTGAAAGTGGTCATCGGGACATTGGTTGTATTACCGGGCCGTTGATCAAGCATCAGGCGCAGATGCGTTACGAAGGCTACAAACGGGCCATGAATGAAGCCGGTTTGGAATTCAAAGCGAACTGGATAGTCGAATCGGACTTCGAATGCGAAGGGGGGTATGAGGCTTTCAACAAAATGCTGGCAAAAGGGCCATTGCCCAGTGCAATTTTCGTGTGTAATGACATGATGGCAATGGGGGTGATCAACGCCGCCAGTCAACACGGCATCCGTATTCCTGAGGAGCTATCTCTGATCGGCTATGATGATATCCATATCGCGAAATTCATGACGCCACCACTGACCACTATCCACCAGCCCAAATACCGCCTTGGTCAGGCGGCGGTCGATACCCTGCTGAATAAACTGGACAAAGTGACGAATGAACCACAAGTTGTGCAACTTGAACCGACCTTAGTGGTGCGTGACAGCGTTAAAGCGCTGCGCTAAAGCTGTTCGAGGCTCCTTTTCAGTTCTTCTGCGATCAATGTAAGATCTGCACTTGGCTGTGCTAACGTCACCGCGCAAATATCCGCACGTATCTGCTCCTTTAAAGCAACAAAACGCACGTTGCTCCAGCTAAGCCCCTGGTAACTGGCGGGTACCACTGACAGCAACTCGCTGGTGGCCACTACAGCGACCACGGTATTGGGCTCAATCACCTGTTGAACGACATCGGGTGTAAAACCGAGTTGCTCGCAATAACGAATGATGAGATCCGTCGACGCGGAGTTGTGCTGACTGAGCATGACAAAGCTTTCCTGTGTCAACTCCTTGAGAGAGAGTTGCGTTTTGCTGCTCAGCGGATGATGCGCGGGCAACGCCACAACCATATTCTCTTCGAGCAGAGTGATACATTGAAGGTGTGGTGAGCGTTGGGCATCGGCGTATCGCACCAGCCCCATGTCGATGCGATGATCACGCAATGCAGTCAGTTGTTGGCTGGGGGCGGATTCCAGCAGGTTGATACGGATGTACGGATGTTGCCGACTCAACTGACCGAGCGCTTCACCGAACCCAGCCCAAAAGATCGAACTCATTAATCCCAGGTGAATGGATTGTATATCCTGACGCGCGACTTGCTGCACTTTATTCAGCGAGCGATCAAGTTGGTCAAACAGAGAAACACATTCATTGCGCAGTTGCGCGCCCGCAGGTGTTAACCGAACATTGCGAGAATCTCGCTCAAACAGATCGCTCCCTAGCAGCGTCTCAAGCTCTTTGATTTGTGTGCTGAGCGGTGACTTGGTGATGTTCAATTGCTCGGCGGCCCGGCTGAAGTGTCCGGTTTCGGCGACCTTTAGAAAATAACGCAGCATTTTCAGGCTGATACGATTAGATAGCGACGACATGATACGCACTTTACTGAATTAACTGTTTTGAATATTAGAACAAATGTGCTGAATTTAGAAATATAAACAGTACGGTTGGTGCGCTAGAGTGGGGAGGTGTGAAACAATATTGGGTAACTCAGAATGTCGTACGATCCTGTTGATAAAGCGCTTGAAACTATTTATGCCAGAAAGCCGGGCTTCCAGCCTCGTGTCGGATTTATTCTTGGCTCCGGACTGGGCGTGATTGCCGATGCGCTTGAAGAAAAAGTGGTGATCCCATACGAAGAGCTGGCGGGCTTTCCGGTCAGTACCGTTGAAGGCCATTCGGGCGAACTGGTGCTGGGCAAAATGAATGGTGTCGATGTGGCGTGCATGAAAGGACGAGGCCACTACTACGAACATCAGTCGATGAAAGTGATGACCACGCCGGTACGCACCTTCAAGCGTTTGGGGTGTGAATTTATGCTGGTCACCAACGCTGCTGGATCGCTGCGTCCGGAGCGAATTGACGTTGGCTCTCTTGTGGTGTTCCATGACCACATCAACACCATGCCAGAGTCTCCGATGACCGGGCCAAATGATGACGCGTATGGCCCGCGTTTTTTCAGTCTGGCCAATGCATATGATCGTACGCTACGCGAAGAGGTGCTACAGGTGGCTGAGCAACAAAGGATACATCTGAATCAGGGTGTGTTTGTCTCCTACACTGGCCCTAACTTCGAGACGGCGGCCGAGATTCGTATGATGCAGATCATCGGTGGTGATGTGGTTGGTATGTCGGTGGTGCCGGAAGTCATCTCGGCGGCACATTGTGGCTTACCGGTACTGGCTGTGTGTGCCATTACCAACATGGCGGAAGGGCTTGGTGATGTGCCATTGTCTCATGAGCAGACCCTGCGTTGTGCCAGGCTGGCAGAAAAAGACTTTATCGCTTTGATCCAAGCGTTTATGACTCAGCATTTTTCGTCCTGAATGCCCTGATTGGCAATGGAAAGAGCGCCCGCTGTGGCGCTCTTTTTTATGCTTACTGGTCAACCGGGACGGGGGGCGGATTGGTCATCCACTCTTCGCGAGTCAGATAGTTTTTTCCCCCCGATTTTATTAGCGGGCTGTTGTTGTCGACGATAGATAAATCATCCGGTGTGACGGTGCCCATGTAATACCATTGAGGTGTTTTGGTCAGATAGCGGAAACGACTGTCTGCAACGCCTGGTAAATAGTTGGCGTTGGCAAACGATCCGTTGGCGACGGTGGTGGTTCTCGTCGGGTAATAATCGGCGCCCACGCTAATCAATACTTTGGCGTTATCAATGGTGCGGGCGGCCTCTGGCCCATCAGGTATCAGCCAGGCTTTCATACGCACAAATGCGCCAATGACGTTACTGCCATCGATACCGATGATATCGGTTCCGCCATGAATGGGATAATGGTTGCTGCTCATCGTGTATTCTTTTGCGCCGGTGTCTGATGCTTTGTAGGGAATATCGCGGATGTAATCCACCATGTTGGATGAGAAGTAGGCTGCCCATATCACTGGTGTCATCTCCGGTGTGATATGTTCCCATTTTGCCGTCGCCGGGTTCATTGAAGCGTCCTCTGAGCGCAATAACCAGATATCCGAGTCGCCGACCGCCACCCGTACATTGTGAACCTGGTTATCTTGTGCTTCAAAAACAGTAAACCACTGGGTCATGGCATTCCAAGGTTCAGCGGTGGTCATCGACTTGTCGATAATAGCGTCTGACCAATAAGCCGGCGCTGCGTCTCCGCGCGGAATGCCTTGTACAATCGCGGCTCCTTTTGACCAACCGGTATGGCTCGGGGCGTTATACAAAGGTGCATCATTAGGTAAAGCCATCGCGGCATAAGTGTCACAGGCGACGATATGGTTGGCGTAAGACATAAAAGATAGCGAGCTGAGCAACCCTAACCATAGCGCCTGATGTTGTTTTTTTATCATGATTTCAATCTTGTGAAATATTGAAGTTGAATGTTCGATGCACGTGGGAAGGTGAGCCTTCGCTTGCGCATTACGGATTTAGTGACTTTACGTACAAAACTGCGCACGGGCGACGTAAAGCCTATGTCACTTGTAAGGCCTTTGTTCGTGCGGCTTGTCAGGATTTTCCAAATATTAACAACTGCCACAATAAACATAGCAGTACCACAGGGCAGTCGCGCAGTCTCTAATGTTAATTGGGGTGGGGATGAAAAAGAGGCAGAAAAAAGCCTTAATGTCGATTAAGGCTTTGATGTGGAGCGTTGAACGGTGGATTATTGGTTCAGGAAATGGACGGCTTTGTCCGGGAAGTCCGAGAACAGACCATCCACTTTTACCTGGTTGTAGAAAATATCCAGCATGCCGTCAAAGCTGTCAGTGTAAGCAGGAATGCGGCCTTTATCGGCGCGGAACGTGTAAGGATGGACGGCCAGTCCGGCGTCTTTTGCTTCTTTCATCAATGGCAGGATGATCAGGTTGTCTTTGGTAGATTTGTCGTCAACCAGCATCGGTTTCCACGGGCCGATTCCATCGGCATAAGTCGCGACTTGCTTCATTCCACCGGGCTGATACATCCAGTCGTAATTGTAAGGGGTGGCCTTATCACCTTTGTACTCCATGGTTTCGTTCCAGTCGGTGTACGCCATTAACTGCACCAACTTCAGGTCCATCTTCATTTCCGGCATTAACTGATCATGGATACGTTTCAGCTCAATAGGATCAAAACATTGCAGGTAGACTTTATCGTCTTCACTGTCATAGCCATACTGTTTAAGTACTTTGAGAACCGCGCTAGAGATGTCTTTGCCCTCGTGACGGTGGAACCAAGGGGCTTTGATTTCCGGGTAGATACCGATATCGTAACCCAGGGTTTTGTTCAGACCTTGAATCAACTCAATTTCTTCAGCCAGTGTCGGTACGGTAAAGTCAGATTTCCACATTGGAAAGCGATCCGGGAAACCAGCCACTTTGTTGCCTTTATCATCCAGATTGAACCCTTCCGTAACGCGCAGCGTTTTAATTTCAGCCAGCGTGAAGTCGATGGCGTAGTAACGGCCGTCTTCGCGTGCACGGTCAGGGAAACGTTCAGCAACGTCGGTGACGCGATCAAGATAATGATCGTGAAGGACGACCAGTTGATCGTCTTTCGTCATTACGACGTCTTGCTCGATATAGTCAGGCTTCATACCGTAAGCGAGGGCTTTGGCTTCAAGCGTGTGCTCTGGCAAATAGCCAGACGCCCCCCGGTGTGCGATCACCAGAGGTTTGGCAAAAGCGTTGGCAGAGAGTCCTAGCGCGATCAATGCTGCGCAAGCTGACGTTAATTTCATCACGATTTCCTTTGTTGTAAGAAGGCAGCCCGCAGGCTGCCATCTAAAAATGAAGTTTTTATTACAAAGTTATACAACTGCTTCTTTATTAAGCTCTTTTTGCTTGTGAATGGTTCGTTCACCGATAAATGCGTACGTCAGGCACACGATGGAGGTGATGCACGAGCCGACCAGGATCAGGAAGCCGCCATCCCAACCAAAGTGGTCAACGGTGTAACCCAAAACTGCATTCGCTGCGACCGCACCGCCCAGATAACCAAACAGGCCGGTTAAACCCGCCGCGGTACCAGCGGCTTTCTTCGGTGCCAGTTCGAGAGCATACAGGCCAATCAGCATGACCGGGCCGTAGATGAGGAAGCCGATAGCCACCAGCGCTGCCATGTCAACACCTGGATTGCCTGCCGGGTTGAACCAGTAAACCAGAACCGCCAGCGTCACCAATACCATGAACAGAATGCCGGCAGGAGCACGACGACCTTTGAACAGTTTGTCCGAGATCCAGCCGCACAGCAGAGTGCCCGGAATGCCGGCCCACTCGTACAAGAAGTATGCCCAGGATGATTTATCCACGCTGAAGTCTTTGGCTTCTTTCAGGTAAACCGGAGCCCAGTCCAGTACACCGTAACGAATCAGATACACAAATGCGTTGGCGATCGCGATAGACCATAACAGCTTGTTAGAAAAGACATATTTAAAGAAGATTTCTTTCGCTGTCATTTCATTCTCGTGTGACTTGTCATAGTCATCCGGGTAGTCGTTTTTGTACTCTTCGATCGGTGGCAGACCGCAGGACTGAGGCGTGTCACGCATGGTCATCCAGATAAATACAGCGACTAAGGCAGCAAAAAAGGCGGGAACATAAAAAGCGGTACGCCAGTCGTCATTAAATGTCCACAGGCCAAGCAGGAACATAGGACCAATCAAGCCACCACCGACGTTGTGCGCAACGTTCCATACAGAAACGATTTCACCGCGCTCTTTGCGCGACCACCAGTGCACCATAGTCCGTCCACAGGCGGGCCATCCCATTCCCTGGAACCATCCGTTTAAAAACAGCAGGATGAACATTGCTGTGATGCTGCCAGTGGCCCATGGCATGAAACCAAAACAGAACATCACCAGAGCGGACATTAACAATCCGGCGCTCAGGAAGTAACGCGGGTTTGAGCGGTCTGATACGCTTCCCATCAGGAATTTAGATAAGCCGTAAGCGATCGAAACCGCCGCAAGTGCGACACCGAGATCACCACGGCTGAAGCCCTGTTCAATCAGATATGGCATGGCCAAACTGAAGTTTTTTCTCACCAGATAATAGCCGGCATAACCGACAAAAATACCGATGAACAATTGCCAACGGAGGCGGGTATAAGTGCTGTCGATCTTGTCGCCAGCGAGGCGATCGATATGCCCTTTTGGTTTGAATATTCCAAACATAGGAACCTCATAGTGTGTTTTTGCGATGGTTTTCTTAAGGTGCGAACGAGCAAGTTTAAGTTTCGTTCGAAAAGAGGGTGATTGTATGAATTGAGAAATTTATTACTGTGATAAATGTTGCATAAGTATTAAAAATTATAAAAATACAGCTAATTAGGTTTAATTTTTTCAACATTGCTCCAACTTTCTCAAAAAACAGTAACGATTGTAAATGAACGAATTATGTTCGTTTTGGAATATGCTAGACGGTTAAATTCCATTTCGCTCAATAATTAAACTTTGAAGTGACTCGAAGCGACAGACGCAACTTTATGTTTGTTGCCGATTGATTGGAAAGGAGATAGCAGATCAGAGACACCAACCCGATTTTTGAACATTTCCTTGCTAATTTGTTAGAGCCATTCTTGGCATGTGCATGCTCAGAGCCCTTGCGGTAATGAGCCGGACTTACACAAGGATAAAATGATGAAAAAAATAACGTCACTGATGTTGGCGGCATCTGGCTTAGGGCTGATGATGCCTGTTGCGGCCAATGCTCATGGTTGGGTAGAGTTTCCAAGTGCAAGACAGAATACGTGTTATCTCGACGGCGGTTTTTGGGATAACAACATCCCTAACCAGGCTTGTCAGGCTGCTTACGATGAATCAGGAGCCTATCCATTTGTGCAGCGCAATGAGGTTGCGGCCAATGTTGCGAATTACAACGATATGGCTCATGTGAAAGCGACCGTTCGTGATGGCAGCCTCTGCTCTGCGGCCGACAGCGCCAAATCGGGTTTAGATATACCATCACCGTATTGGCAAAAGACGGCCATCACCCTCGATGCCAACAATCAAATCGAACTGGTGTTCAATGCAACAGCACCACACAATCCTTCATTCTGGGAGTTCTATCTGACCAAACCCGGATATGACCACAATGCGCCACTCACTTGGGATGATCTTGAGCTGGTGGATACGGCCGGGAATACTCAGGTTGGGGAGGATAAGCGTTATCGCTTCAAGGTTACTTTACCTGCTGGCCGCAATGGTGATGCCATTTTGTATACGCGCTGGCAACGCGAAGACCCGGCAGGCGAAGGCTTTTATAACTGTAGTGACATTACCTTCAGTGGTGATGGCAGCACGGGACCAACGGATCCAACCGATCCAACAGACCCGGTAGATAACCTGACGGCGTTGGGCTATTTTGTTTCTCAAGGTTTCGGCCCGGTTGAACCTGGAGATACCGTTCGTCTGCGTACGTTTGACGTAAGTGGTAGCGAAAACACGGACGTTAGCTTGCCAATCACTGCCAATAACACAGCGACCTGGTCTGCGGAGTTAGCAGCGCAATTCAATGAGAGCAAACAAGGCGAGTGGTTTATTGGCATTTGGCACGAAGAAATGAACCATTACATGTATGACACCGCTAACATTTATGCCAATCAAGTATTTGCGCCGGATGATTCCTACAACTATCAAGTCTCACTCATCAAAGACGACACAACGCCGCCACCTCAGCCAGAAAATGCCTGGAGCGTGAGTGCAACGTATGTGGCGGGCGATGTGGTGTCGCATGCTGGCAGAGAGTGGACAGCGCAGTGGTGGACCCAGGGAGATGAACCCGGAACTACGGGAGAGTGGGGAGTTTGGCGCTAGACGTATTGGAATCGATAGATAGAAAAGAGGCTCAAAGAGCCTCTTTTTTAATGAGAATTACTTTTTATGAGATCGACTACTGAGCCAGTGGTTTTGCGGGACGCTCATTGCTTTTGGGAGAGTTCATCGCTAAGCCGAGTTGCTGCTGCTCTGCCACTCGTGCCATAAACAGCTGAATCTCAAGTTGCATTTCTTTTTTTTCTGCCCGGCTCAGTAGAATGTCCGATTTAGGAGATTTCAACTGATAGCGGTAACGTTCAAAATCAATCGCCTTCCCGTTACTCAGCAGCTCAAAATGCAGGTGGGGGCCTGTTGTTCTGCCAGTATTGCCAGTCAATCCGATCGGTTGACCTTTTTTGATGATCTGGCCTTTATGTACATAGCGTTTTGATAAATGCAGATAGCGAGTGGCGTAGCCGTTGCTGTGACGCACGGTAATATAGTTACCAGCGAATCGGTCGTAACGCGAAGCGATGACTTCACCAGAACCAATGCTCATCACAGGTGTACCAACGGGAGTCATGTAGTCTGTGCCGTGATGGGGAGTGACTCTGCGTGTGATCGGGTGCAAGCGATCTAAGTCAAAGCCTGAACTGATAGGAAAATGGACTGTGGTTGGTTGTAACAGAAATGCTTCTTCCTCAAGTGCGACGCCGTCTTGATTATAGAAGTGACCATTTTTATAACGCATAGCAAAAAACTGCTTGCCCTGATCTTTATAATAAAAAGCTCGGACCTTTGACGATTTAATATCATCAAACTCGACAGAAAATTCAGCGCCGTCTTCTGGAATGGTGACAAAGTTAAAATGTGAATTTAATGTACTGACTAAGGTACTGATTTCATAGGAGCTCATTCCTGCATCCAGTGCGGAAATAAAAAAAGAGCCCTGAATATGCGCATTATATATTCTAAAACTGGACGTGACAGGGTGCTCTACGGAGATTGGCGGCTCTTCCAGAGGGGGAAGTCTCCAGGCTGCCGATGTGTCTGGTGCGGTACGCATGGACACGGAGTAAGTAAGGATCGTAATGAATAGCAGGGCAAAGCCAAGGTAGCAGGCTTTCGGAGAAGGCCTGAACTCACTTAACTCTGATAGCGTATTTTTGAGGTACTCAGTGTTCACCATCATAGATTTAGCCGATTCTGACGAATTAATTATTAGCGTTAACGCTTTATTTTTTGACTCGGAATTATGCACGTCTGAGTCATGGATTACAATCTGTAAGAAAAAAATATAAATTTTTTGCCTATAGTGACGCATTAAAAGTTTTGTTTTTTAATTCTACTTTCGAAATATGAGTATTAATAACAATTATAGGTTAGTTAATTAATCCAAATGATTGGTCAATATACCTAATTAGTTAGTCAATATGACACGTTGAGAAAATTCCTATAAAAAATATAATCCGGTAAATTTTTATACAACGTCGATATCATGATTAGCATCAATAATAATAAAGCTAGGTTGTCTTTAGTCTGTTTAGCCATGACGCTCGCTTCCTGTGGCGGCGGTGGTGGCGGTGGCAGTAAGAAAGACTCTACGCCACCGGATCGCGCCACCGGAACCATCTCAGGCAAGGTATACGATGCGCCAGTATCTGGTGCCACAGTATCTGTTTGGGAATACAAAGACGGAAAATTAGGACGTAAACTGGGTGAATCCAAGTCGGATCAGTCCGGTTACTATTCTGTTCCGGTCAAATCCTCTAGCATGCCGGTCTATGTGAAGGCCAGCGGCGGCGCTTACCGCGATCCGATTACAGAAGAAGTGATATCGGCCAGTAATGGCAAAACAATGACGATGTCGAGTGTGGCCAACTTCTCAGAAGGAACATCTCAGTCGATCATGCTGACGCCGTTGTCAAATATGGCGACCGGTCTGGCAGAGTACAAAATCGAACGTGGAGAGAGTGCGACCAATGCGGTCACAAGCTCGGTAAATACCATCAGCGATATGTACGGTTTTGATGTTAACGAAACCACCCCGATTGACATTACCAAGGGCGGTCAAAGCAGCAATGCCACCGATGGCCATAAATACGGCGCGTTATTAACGGCTTACTCGTCTTACGCCAAAGATCTGATAGACCGTTACCCTACCGAAGAAAGTAAAACCCTTTATACATCAATGCATCTATCGGACATCCAATATCGAGATATCCGCTCGGATGGAGTGCTGGATGGTAAAGAAGCAGACGCTAACGGCGTTGAATTGGGTATGAGCTTTGGTCAGGTTGACGTAAACAGCGAGTTGTATACGAACGTACTGTCCCAACACGTGATGATTGTCGTGAACGATCCTGCTTTAAACGTGTCGGGCACCAAGCCGAGCGAATACCGCGATTTCAGTGAGCAGCTCAATAAACTAGGCACGCCAAACGGCAACGGCGGCGCGTTGCCACCACGAGATGAAGTCGCCATCGATCAAGATGCACCAACGGTGACGCGCAACAGTGACAGCGTGCTTGCCGGTGATGCCAAAATCATCATCGATCTAAAAGATGATGTCGGTGTCAAGGACCTAACGGTCAAACTGCAATTGGAAACCGCGAATGGTTGGTCCGAGGAAATGCAGTGTACTGACGGTTATATGGAGCAGTACTGCAAGCTGGACCTGACTGACTTTACCAGCGGCATCCGTGCTACTCAAGCCAGTGTGGAAGTGGACACATTTACCATCGACCGCAATTATCCAACGCCAGATGAGGGAGAGCCTCTTATCCTTGGGGCGCGTTTGGTCGTGTATGCTGAGGACGTGCTCGGCAATTATCATGAGTCGAACAGCGGCGTATTGTTGCCTTTCTTCTGGGACAACGTAAAACCTGTGATTGAAGTTGAGTCATCACCGACCATAAACAGCACGAATGACAGCTACAACCTTCAAGGTTGGGCGATGGACAGCACCAGTGAAATTGCAAGTCTGACCATTAGCCTAGGTGAGGACGACTTCCGTGACATCACCTGTCGTGAACCTGCGGGCGAAAAATGTGCCTTCAACGAACCATATCCAGCAACTGGCTTTGGTGCGGCGACCACGTTCACCATCACTGCAACGGATGCTCAGGGGAATGAAACTCGAAAAGAGTGGGTTGTCACCAAAGACAATTCACCGCCAACACAGTCAGTAACATATCCGAACATTGACGACGCGCAGATGGCGTTTATTTCAATTGCGCCTGACGGTAGCCGGGGCTTAACAGAGCTCAAAGACTACACGTCAAATACGTTTACTGAAAGTAACATCTCTACCACGCAAGACCATCTGAAAGTCGACTTTGTATACGCTCGCTCAGGGCTGAAAGCCGTCCACCAGGATATTGATTTTGCTGATTTCAATGCCAGTGCCTTGACCACACTGAAAAATAACCACATTCCTTACATCAAGGTAAAAGTACAGGATGACAATTTTGATGTAGAAGGCGGCGCGCAGGGAACCTCTGCAGAAGATTTGAAAGTAACGGTGCGTTATTACGTAAAATCACCGACGGATAATGACTACAATATTGCTGGTCAAGTAAGCAGTCACGATGCGTTTTCGAAACCGACCGGTGCCATTCCTCACGAAGAGATCATCAAAAACGGGGAAGAGCCACTCTCTTACCTCAATTATTACGTTCCCTTCGTACAGGAGCTTCTTGAAGATAATTACGCGTCCGTACCGGAGCGCAGCGAACAGAAGATTACCATTACCACTGAAGATCGCTCTGGTAACCTAAGTGATGTCAGTACCATTTACTTCAGATCGACCTTTGACTTGCCTACGTTCAATGTGGTGACACCATTTGCTAATGCGCTGGTGGAACTTCGTGGATTAAATTCTAAAGGTAACTTTGACAGTAACCCGGTGGCAAGCTGCACTACACGGCTTGTTGAGGGGACGACGGATGTGGCGACCTGCCAACTACGCTCCGACCTTGGTGCTTATCAGTTCTTGCAACTCAAGCTCAGTAATCCAGGTGCGGGGAAAGCGTATTATTACCAATGGAGCAACAAAACACGCAGAGATGTCGATCTCAGTAACGCACATTTAGGCGCGTACTTTGATGCTCTAAACCCGCCTTCAACCATATATCTGACAGAATTATCGGCATACCATACCGGATTGTTTGACTACATCTGGAGCCAGCAGAGTGAGCATACGTACGCTGATGCTAAAGCGTATTTGCAGCAAGTTGTGAATGCCCTGGCGTCTAAAAGTAACGCTTCTTTCTTCGGTTTTGACCCAGTTCTGACCGGTTATGCGACCAATGAAGACCTAAAAGAGATTTTGTTGAACGATGAGTTCTTCCACCGCTTCATTGTGGAAGGCCTGCTCGATCTGACTGGCGGAAGCTCCCGTATTTCTTCAGTTGAGTATGCCGCGGCGTTTTATGACGATCTGGCCGCGGATGGCAAAGCGGACGGTGTGAACAGCCAAGGCCAGCAGATTTTTGTTAACGGAGATAAAGTTACGTCAGAGACGTATCGTCAAGTGCTAGCGATGGCGGTTAATAATGTTATGACGTCTTTTGGTATTTCAGTAAGGGATGCGCTGGAGTGGGCAGACGTCATTGCTAAAGCCTATCCAAGTATTACCGTAAATAACGCGTCACAGAATATCTTCACGCAGTCTGGAGGAAGTATTGATGGTGAAGCACCAAGTCCGACAGTCACTGCGTCAGCAGACGCGGGTACAGGTTCAGTATACAAAGCGGATAATGAGACTTACGTTGCCGGCTTAGTGAAGTTTAACGTGCAAATTGAAGACGCGTCTAAAATTAAGAACTCTCCGATTCCGATATTCAGTGCGCTTTGGCGTCCACTGAATGGCTCAGATACAAAGGCATTCGAGAAACAACTCAAAACAGGAACGGATTACCAGAGATCTGAAAGCTTTGACTTGAATACCAAAGACGAGGATAGCTATCCGGGTATTGATCAACTCACTGTTGCGGTAGAGGCGGAAGACGTGGAGGGTAACAACCATAATCCACCGCATTATACCGTGTTTGTCGTTGATAATGATTACCCTAGCGTCGAGTACAAACTCCCTGCAGGCGTTAGCAATGCCGATACTTATCTGAATATCCAAGGCCAGATCCCACTGCGCTTTGCCGTAACCGATCGTGTCGGTGATATTCCGGATGAGCGTAAAGTTTTGTTTGTTTCGAAAGACGATCCAAGCAAAACGAAGGTGTTTACAAAAGACGAATTGAAGAATGTTGGCAAAGATACGACGTTAGAGCTGTGCCTATCGTGTGAGGGTGAAAGCAAGCACACGCTCGATAACGGTAACTGGAAAGTGTACTTTGTCGCCGAGGACAAACTGCAGAACAAACGGGATCAAAATACGTACGGTGTTGAAACGTTTACGGTCAACATTGACTCCACCAGCCCCGTTGCCCGTAGTGAGGGTACCGCAGAGATTCCTAAAGTACTGGGTGGTAATGACGAATGGCCTCCACGCAGCCTGATTCTACTGGCAGACGATGGTCAGAGCCCACTTTCTGAGATCAGTGTGAAATATAAAGCGCCGTTGAGTGAGGTTGTGGATCTTGTGCAATGTGCGGACGATCTTTCGACTGAAACTGCGCCCGCTTGTTTGAGTGCTGAACAACCGGACGTTAAGGTGCGGTTGATTGCAAGAAACATCAATGCATCGGTAGACGGCGTGCACCAGTTCTTCGTTGTTGCGAAAAATGCGGCGGTGCCTGCAGGTACAAGCTCACAAGGCGTTTTGACCTTTACTCCTGATATTGTTGGTCCGGCGATGATGTTAGACACGCCTTGGGCTAGAGACACTATTTCAACTCAAGGGAATGTTCTAGGTAAGAGCTTTGATGTCCATTTTACATCCATCACGGATGCGTCTGGTGTTGAAGCGGTGTCTCTTTATCAAAAGCACACCGATGGCAGTGAGGATACGCTGGTAAAAGAGCAGGTGCTATCGACCCAACCAGTCGGTTCTTACAAGCTGAACGTTGCCGAATCTGAAGCCAACAATATTGACCTTAAAGGCAGCGAGTCCGACAAGGTTTACCTGTATGTTAAAGCTAAGGATAAAAAAGGTTTTGAATCTGATTTGCCATCACGTCAGGTGCGGATTGACCGCAATGGCCCAACGCTCAGCCTTAACGTAGCGGACATCAGTAAAAACTATTTTTATACTAAAAATGGCTATGAATTTACGCTTAACGCAGTGGATTACGATGGCTCTAACTTGGATAACCAGAGTAACGACGGTGTAAACAAAGACACGATTCGTTACTGGATTTACCCAGTGGATCAGACAAAACCAGATATCGATGGTACAACCCCGTCGGGGGATGAAAAGCGCCTGATTAACGTGTTGGCTGAAAGCGATGTCACACTGCATGTTGAAGCGAGTAACACACGTGGATTTAGCAACTCACAAAGTTTTAATATTCGGGTTGATAATAACGTGCCAGATATCAAAGAACTGCAGGCTAGCTACAAGGCCGACTCTTCTCTGATATCGGATGGCGGCTTTGTTAACCAAACGGGCGACATTGTCTTTACGTTGCGCGCCGAAGACATTAGCGGAACGAAAACGCCGGAAGCCTTCTACAAATTCAATGGTGGTGCAAGCATCCCTCTGGCGATGCAAAAAGGCGAAGATAATCAGTGGTCAGTAACACTTGGCATAGATAAAACGTCACAAGACGGCCTGTACACTTTTGAATTCAGTGTTGAAGACAACGTGGTGTACCCAGGAAATATGCAAAGCAACCCGAACACCGCTAAGCGCACTTACACATTGAATGTTCAACGTGAAGGGGTCGCGTTAACGAAAGTGACCAGCCCAGCTAACTTTGCCACGTATATTTCTGGTAAGTCTCTGAATGTTGAGTTTGAGCACAGTGGTGAGGCGCAGGTCGAGAAGCTGGAATGTTGGATCCGTGACAGTTGGAACGGCTCTGGTAATCAGGTGCCTGATAACCAGGATCCTCCGTATCAACTGGTTTTACCAAGCGATAAGTCTTACTCCTGTCAGCTGGAGGGTATAGCTGGTCAGTCGATGAAAAATCCGGTTTTGATCACCAGAACGTTTACCCAAAATAAAGCCGAAAAAGTGAGTCTGTTCAGTTTCGCAGGCTTGGATACAACAGTACCGACTGTGGTGAAAGATGAAGCTGATTCGAACTGGGTAAACGGGAAATACTTCCTCAATGAGAAGAGTGTACTGACTGTCAACGGTAAGAAGAAATTTGTAACCAAGCTGAAATTTAGCGACGATTTCTCTGGTGTTTACAGTGAGGATGCGGCTGGTTCTTCGGCAGGTAAGCCAACACTGAGTAAAGTGAGTGCGCTGGACATTTTGTTGAGTAAAGATAAATGTGAGCCGTTATCGGGTGGTGGTCTTGCTTGTGACTTCTCTGGAGAGGTGAACTCATTGCTACCGGGTACTAACTCAACGGGTGAATTTGAGTTTGTAGTCAAAGCGCTTGAAGATAAAGCCGGTAACAAGGCTGATCCACAACCGATCGTTATCGTTCGCCCACGAGGACAGATTGAGGCGAGTATTGAATCACCAGCAGCAGGGACGTCGATAGAAGCGAACGTAAGTGCAAGTCTTGAAGTGAAATTCAAGTACAAAGCTTATGAAGGTTCGGAGGTGACCGATTACACCGTCAGTGTGGATGGACAAGCGTATGTATTCAGTGAAGATACCTCTGCCAGGTTCGGCCAAGCCAGCGATTGTGGTGATGGTTACTTCTGTAACACCTTTAAATACCAGCTGCTTTCTAGCGATATCGACAAATCAAAACTGAAAGTTGTCGTTGAAGTAACAGATGTGTGGGGGCTAACTAGCACACCACAAGAAGTGTCCGTTGAGTTAGATGGTACGGCTCCGGTACTTGAGGCAGTACAGTTTGATCCTCAGGTGGCAAGCAGCGGCCAATCGGTGAAGGTGACGGCGCAGTTCTCAGAAATAGTCACGAGCGTTACAGGCAGCCTTGGTGCCGAGGGCGGTATCTCTAACGTGGTGCAGTGGACACAAGACGACGTCAACCTGATGGTTTGGCATGGTACTGTGACTGCACCTGCGGTTGGTGATAACGTGACGGATTTGGTTCTTAAGGTTAACGAATACAGTGATGTGGCTGGTAATAAAGGCGAAGCTAACAGTAACTTTAGGTTGCCGTTGCTTCCCACTCTGGCGGTAAATACGATCAATGATATCAACTCGACTAACGTGAGTAGCGTTGCCATCTCGGGAACCAGCACTCGTTTTAGTGACGGTGATAAACTTGCGTTGCATTTCTACTCTCAGGGCAGTGAAATTACGCATCAGGTCGGAGGCACGCCCGAAGCTACGGTAAGTAACCATACCTGGCAGACAACCGTTGATCTCTCGTCGGTTGCGGATGGAGAAGTGAGCGTTATGGCGGAAGGCACCAATGCCAAAGGAGCAAAGGTGCAATCGGAGCAAATACAATTCAATTTGTCCGCAACGCTGCCAAACATCGTTTCGAATGACATTTCGCTTGATCAGATACCCGTCGTCAATGGGCAAGAGAATACCGTGACACTGACGTTCTCGAAGCCTGTTAAGGACGTCAGCGCCAAGCTCGGAGCGGTGAATATCAGCTTTAGTTCCGGGGAAGAGTATTTGAAAACTTGGGTGGGGAGTGTCACTCCCCAGCTCAAGGCCGGGGAGGTCAGTCAACGTGTTGTTGTCCAGACGGGTTATTCCGATTTGGCTGGCAACACGGGGGCTTCACAGGAAGCCCTTTTTAATGTCCAACCAGAACTTTTTGTGAACACGATCACGGCCGATGATGTGATCTTAGTCGATGAAGCGCAGGCCTTGGTGCTGAGCGGCAGCGCACTGGGGTTTGAGCAAGGTGATACCCTGTCCATCACCTTGTCAGGTGCTAACAGCGAGACCACAACGATTGAAGCTACATTTAGCAGCGACAGCGAATGGTCATCATCACCAGTCGACATTGCTGACTGGAGCGAAGGTAATGTCTCTGTGACAGTCTCAGGAAGCAATCAAAATGGAACGTCAGCAAATGCGTCACGTGAAGCAACGATGTCTGGCACTCAGCCAGCTCTGAGCAATGTAACCTTTAACCCTACCCATCAGGTTTCGGGTGAATCGGTCAATGTTTCGCTGACGTTCAATAAGAAAGTCAGCGGAGTGAAAGCGACTCTGGGTAGTGCAGACGTTCAATTGACAGCAAACCCAGAAGGGACGGTTTGGAATGGTAATGTGGTTGTTCCAAGTATGGATGCTACCGATGCTGTGGCATTGACAGTGACGGATTATCAGGACGAATACGGCAATATCGGCTCAGCCAACAGTGACTACTCGCTGGCGTATTCACCACAGATGGCGGTGACTGTGATGCCTGATCAGGTCAATGAGTCTGACGCTAAATCAGTCATCATCAGTGGTACGTTTACGCATGTGGCATCTTCCACGATGACACTGCAGCTAAAAGGTGCAACGCAGCAAACGGCCGCTCAACCGCTGAACTACGACGCCAATGCAGGAACTTGGGCAAGCTCAGCATACGACATTTCTGAATTTGCCGATGGCCCGATCACTTTGATCTTCGGTGGTGACGTGACAGTGGCAAACAGTATTACGGTCAACGCCAGTGAGTTGGCGCCTGCGGATAAGACATTGACGCTGAACCAGCAAAAGCCGGGCGTTAGCAACATCAGTGTTGATACATTACGCGATGGTTCCGCTGCAGTGGTGAATGTGACTTTCAGCGAGTCGGTGACCGAAGGGGCGGTGACGATTGCGGGTGTAAACACGACCTTAACGGGCTCTGGCAGCACATGGACGGCAACCACCACATCAGAGATAGCGCTTTCAGCTACGCAGGAAACGGTGAATGTCGAAGTGAGTGGTTTCAAAAACGCCGCAGAAAATACTCTGGATGCGCATTCACAAACCGTGAATACACCAGTGACCTGGGCTTTGACGCCAAATCAGGATACGCCATACAGCCAGGAAGAGGCGAAGAGCGTGGTGATCAGCGGCCAAACAACGGGTCTGGCTGCCGGT
>NZ_WXWO01000070.1:0-35509 GCF_009904845.1 Vibrio sp. V38_P2S17PM301
GGCTTAGGGTAATGTCTGTGTTCGATACGGTCAAACCGCTTTCACTTCGATGCTCTCGCCACGCGCTGCTTTGAGCATTGCAGTCCGTTTGGTACGGTCAATCACATCTCCGACCAGCTGACCACATGCCGCGTCAATGTCGTCGCCGCGTGTTTTACGAATCGTTACCGTATGGTCATATTGCATCAGCGTTTTCTGGAAACGGTCAATACGCGAGTTACTCGGTTTATTGTATGGCGAGCCTGGGTAAGGGTTAAACGGAATCAGGTTGATCTTACATGGCGTGTCTTTCATCAACTGTGCCAGTTCATGCGCGTGTTCCGTGCCGTCATTGACATGATCAAGCAGAACGTATTCAACCGTGACTTTGCCGCGGTTGGCATTGGAAGAAGCAATATAGCGACGTACTGACGCCAGAAAATCTTCAATATCCCAGCGATCGTTGATCGGCATGATTTCACTGCGCAGTTTATCGTTCGGCGCATGCAGAGAGATCGCCAGCGCGACGTCAATTTTGCCCGTCATCTGATCCAGGCCAGAGACGACACCCGACGTCGACACGGTCACACGGCGCTTAGACAAACCAAACCCCAAATCATCGAGCATGATCTCCAGCGCAGGGATCAGGTTTTTCATGTTCAGCAGCGGTTCTCCCATCCCCATCATCACCACATTGGTGATCGGACGACGGCCGGTTTCTTTTTCCAGACCCACTTCACGCGCAGCGCGCCAAACCTGACCGATGATTTCTGAGACTTTCAGGTTGCGGTTAAACCCTTGCTGAGCTGTCGAGCAGAATTTACATTCCAGTGCACAACCCACCTGAGAAGACACGCATAAAGTCGCACGATCGTCTTCCGGGATGTACACGGTTTCAACGTCCTGATCGCCAACCTTCATTGCCCACTTGATGGTGCCGTCGGAAGAGTGTTGTGCTTCGGCGACCACTGGCGCTTTGATTTCACAGCGTTGCTGCAGTTTTTCACGCAATTTTTTATTAATGTTGGTCATGTTATCGAAGTCATCCACACCAAAATGGTAGATCCACTTCATCACCTGATCAGCACGAAATGCTTTCTCGCCAAGTTCTTGCGCGAAGAACTCTCGCATCCCTTTGCGATCAAAATCGAGCAGATTGATTTTTTCAGTGGTCATGTGGCCTCTCAAACGACGGAACATTAATTAAGGGCGCGAATTGTACAGCCTTTATGCAGTCACAACAAGGGCTGTAACACCATGTCTTTACTAAGGCATTAATATCGCAATGATTAAATTTCGTACAGAACAAACAACCCTTCGCATGGGAGGGTTGTGTGAGCCAGCTCAAGCTTTGTGGCGACGAAGACTAAGCCGCCGTCTGAGCCTTAATTTGTTGCACAATCGCCTTCAGACCATTTCCTCGCGACGGGCTAAGGTGAGCGATCAGGCCCAGCTGTTCAAAATAGGCGTCAATATCAAACGCCTGAATTTGCGCCGCTGTTTTTCCTTCATACGCGGCGAGGACCAGCGCAATTAAACCACGCACAATTCGCGCATCCGAATCAGCACAGAAATGCCACACGCCCTTGGTTTGCTCACTGACCAGCCACACCTGACTTTCACAGCCAGACACCAGTACCTGAGCGGATTTCAGCTCATCCGGCATCTTGGGCAGTGTTTTCCCCCACTGGATCACCTGACGATAGCGCTCCTCCCAGCCTGAACAAGTCTTCAGGATCGACACGACTTCCTCAGCAGAAATCTCTGAGCCAAACGGGGTAACGGGAAAATCAGTCATAGTGGTCTCCGGCGGTAATGCTCACAGGCAGAATGAGTATGGATTCATTAAGAGTATTTTTGGATCAGTTTTTCGACGATGCGCGATACCGCCACAAAACCAAACGTTGCGGTCACCACGGTAGCCGCGCCAAAGCCGCTGGCACAATCCATGCGTTTTGGCCCCTCTGCGGTTGACTTCACGCCACACACACTGCCGTCCGCCTGAGGGTACTTAAGCTGCTCAGTCGAAAATACGCAGTCAATCCCAAACTTACGTTGTGGGTTCTTCGGAAAGTTGTGATGACGACGCAGGGTATCTTTGATTTTTTTCGCCAGCGGATCCTGAATAGTCTTGGTCAGATCCGCAACCATAATTTGGGTCGGATCAGTCTGTCCACCAGCCCCACCCGTGGTGATGACTTTGATTTTATTGCTGCGACAGTACGCCAGCAGAGACGCTTTGGCACGCACGCTGTCAATCGCGTCCAGTACGTAATCGAACTCTTTGCTCAGGTACTCATGCTGATTGTCCGGGGTAATAAAGTCATCAATCAGGTTGACTTTGCACTCCGGATTGATCAGGCGTACCCGCTCTGCCATCACTTCAATTTTGCTCTGACCGACGGTGCCGGACATGGCATGGATCTGACGGTTGATATTGGTCACACACACGTCATCCATGTCGATCAACGTCAGTTCTCCAACCCCGGTTCGGACCAGAGCTTCCACCGCCCAGGAACCGACCCCACCGATACCAATTACACACACGTGTGCCGCACGCAGAATGTCCACTTCACGGTTGCCGTACAAACGACGGGTACCGCCAAAGCGCTGGTTGTAGCTGTCTGAAGCTGGGGTATCGAGTTCACGCATTTCTGAAGTCCGAAGGGTACAAAAACAAAGAGTGCGTTTTATACGCACTCTTGGTTGAAATGTCTAGGGTCTGTTTATTGTCGCTTTTCTGGTGGCAGCGCCCAAGGCGCTTGCGTTGCTGAGCCATCCAGCCCTAATTTCCACACCCGGCCAAAATGCTTGTAGTGACCCGCTTCCAGTCCGGCACGTGGCCCCATCCCGTGATAGAGATCCAGATGGTTTTTCTTCACCGCCCCGCCGGTATCAAGCACCAGTAACAAGCGCAGCTGATGTGCTCCACTCCAGGTACCGTCAGCATTCAGCAGAGGCACCTCCGCCAGAATCGGAGTCCCCATCGGAAAAATGGATCGATCACCGGCCACCGACGCCATCGGCAACAGAGGAATACCAGCCGACCCCGTCACCGGCGCATCGGCTTTTGGCGCGAAGAATACGTAAGACGGATTCTGCTCTAACAATTCGCGTACGGTCGCGTCATCTTGTTTCATCACCCAGTCACGAATGGCTTTCATCGACATATCTTCGCGTTTCACTTCACCACGTTCGATCAGAATCCGGCCGATGCTCACATAGGCCCGATTGTTTTTACCCGCATAGGCAAAGTACTCCAGCGTGTCGTCATCTTCAAAATGGACGAAACCGCTGCCCTGCACTTCCATCATAAAGGGATCAATCAGATTGGCGGCGTAACCCAGCTCAAGTCCCTGGCCTTGCAGAGCACCATTATAAATCGCAGCGCGGGTCGGACACTGACTGCCACAGTTTGGTTTGCCATACACCGGATATTTGTAGACGGCGTCCGGTTGATGACGCAGTTCCATCACCGGTGAGTAGTAGCCAGTAAACAGCACATTGCCTTTTTTATCCGCACCGCCCAACTGAGCCAGCTCAATACCATAGCGGCTCAATTCTTCCGGATCGCCACTTTGCAGGACCCATTCATTCAGTTTGGCATACAGTGGCTGATAGATCTTCGCCATCGACGGTGAACGATCGACCACAGCCTGCGCCTGAGCGGCAAACTGGGTATAGTCCCGCGGGGTGTTGGTTTGCACCTCATCCACCTGGTTAAGCAATTGCGGAAGTGTTTTCGAAGCTGGCTGCTTGCCAAGTTCATCGGTTGGTTGCTGCGCACAACCGAAGATCAATACAGCCGCGGTAAGCGGGAGGAGTTGTTTAAGCACGAATTGGGTTCCTTTGTTGAGTTGCGCTGAGGATGACAAACTCTCAAAAGGAACACAATTGCGAAATGGTTAGCGGAGGTTTTTTTTGAATTTTCCTGACAATCGATACACAGGTTGGTAATAGTTCTGAGAAATCAACCTCATTTCTGTCAATTCATCATTGAGTAGCTGAAAGCGATATTCACGCTGAGCGGTGGCAAACGTGACATAACGGCCATCAAACTCATAGCGCGTGGTCAGCACCCGCCCAGCCTGACTGACCCCTTCCGGCCCGAGGGTAAAACGGTCGCTGGCATAACTGGCCACGTTCTGCTCCACCCAAGTGCCGTACACTGCCTGCTTGGGGTGCAGCCGCTCCGACAACTGAGCATAAACCTGGTTATACAGCAGTGCGACCGCGATCAGGCCGCATGCCACCAACAACATCAGGCCACGCTCAATGAGCGTGCGTTTGCTCAGTCTCCGACTCGGGAGGGTTTCTGATAAAGTCGTGTCGCTTTTGATGATGGTCTCTCTTTTTTCTGGCAGCTCTCTGCCCTGGGATGGTGCCAGACTTAACCTTGGCTGGCGTTATTCTAAATCAAGTCGCTGGTTGGCAGAATCCGGCTTGCACTTTTTTATTTTCACGATGAAATATCGCTTGCTTAGCGGTGAATAAAAAGACAATATTTCAACATATAAATTCACCAGGTAACGTTTCGTGAAACTCAGAAGTACTGCGCTCGTAAAAGGATTCCGTCAGTCAGCCCCTTACGTCAACGCTCACCGTGGCAAAACCATGGTGATCATGCTCGGCGGAGAAGCCGTGGCCGACAAAAACTTTACCAATATCATCAGTGACCTCGCGCTGCTGCACAGTCTCGGGGTCAAGATCGTGCTGGTGCACGGCGCACGCCCGCAAATCAACCAACTGCTGGATGCACAACAGGTGAGCACACCGTACCACAAAGGCGTGCGGATCACTGATGAGCAGGCGTTGCGTCTAGTGATGCAGGCATCGGGGGAAATGCAGCTCACCATCACCGCCCGATTATCCATGAGCCTCAACAACACCCCTATGGCGGGCACCGAACTCAATGTGGTCAGTGGCAACTTTGTCATCGCTCAACCACTGGGGGTTGATGATGGTATCGACTATTGCCACAGTGGCAAAATCCGCCGCATCGATATCGAAGGCATCAATCGCGCCTTGGCCCAGAACTCAATCGTGTTGCTCGGCCCAATCGCCAGTTCCGTGACGGGAGAGTGTTTTAACCTGCTCTCTGAAGAAGTGGCGACCCAAGTCGCGATTAAATTAAATGCGGACAAATTGATTGGTTTTTGCTCCGAGCAAGGAATCATCGACGAAGAAGGCAATGCCATTGCGGAGCTGTTCCCCAAAGAGGCTGAACGGATTTTAGAAGGTTTGGCAGAATGCGTCGATCAAAGCAATGACGGTAGTACCGGCACACTGCGTTTTCTGCGAGCCTCCATTGCCGCGTGTCGGGCTGGTGTGCCACGCAGCCACTTGGTGAGCTACAAGGAAGACGGCGCGTTACTTCAGGAATTGTTCTCATTCGATGGCATAGGCACACAGATCGTCATGGCCAGTGCTGAGCAAGTACGTAAAGCTCAGATCAACGATATCGGGGGGATTCTCGATCTGATCCGCCCGCTCGAAGAGCAAGGCATACTGGTCCGCCGCTCACGCGAGCAACTTGAGCAGGAAATTCACCAGTTTACCATTATTGAAAAAGACGGCCTGATCATTGGCTGTGCGGCCTTGTATCCCTACCGGGAAGACAAAATGGCTGAGATGGCTTGTGTGGCGATCCATGCGGAATACCGGGATGGCAACCGCGGGCTGGTGCTGCTCAACCACATTAAACAGCAGTCAAGAGTCGAAGGCATTGAACGGATTTTCGTCCTGACGACACATAGCCTGCACTGGTTCCGTGAACAAGGTTTCTATGAGATCGGCGTAGAGTCACTGCCAATGACCAAACAAAGTTTGTACAACTACCAACGCCGATCCAAAATTTTATGTGTCAAAGTCTGAGCTTAACGCGAAACAATCGGGGCATTTCACTGTTTTTTCTCATCACATCAAAATGAAACCGATTTCAGACAAAACACACACAAACTTTACTTTATTTCAGTGGATATATTGACTATTATTTGCTCACCCTAAACACCAAGTCTGATGACTTGGTGTTTTTTTGAGATTTCCTCAGGGTCATAGGACTTTTTGCCTAACGCAGTTGGGCGCGCATGGATTGCTTGAAGTAGAAAAAATTACTAAGAGCAAATCGTCTATGAAAACCGTTATCTGTAATTCCATACAGAGTTTCTGGGATATGGCTGACCAACCAGTTCCTGGAAGGCCTGGATGTACATTGTGTATTTCCGGTAAACGAAGGATTAAAAGCCTTTATTCTCAACTATCAGGCTCGCTATAAAATCCGCAGCATTTCGTTTTCCAGTGCCTTCAGCAAATAACATTCGCGCTAACCACGGACGGTTACGCCTCTCACTCCCCTAACCGCTCAACCAGTCCACTTGCCCGTTCGGTCCGAACTTTAATCCCGCGTTTCAACACCTGCATATCCGCATACAAGGCGAGACGTTTTTTTGCCCGGGTGATGCCAGTGTAGATCAGTTCGCGAGTCAGGATCGGGCTGAACTCTGGTGGTAAAATCATCAAGGTAAAGTCAAACTCACTGCCCTGTGATTTGTGAATAGTCATTGCGTACGCCGTCTCATGCTCTGGCACCCGGCTTGGCAACACTGACTTCACGCTGCCGTCCGGTAATTCAAAGTACACTTTCAGCCGGGGTTCCGGATCCGTGTCATCGCGCATACAGATGCCAATATCACCATTGTATAAGCCGAGGCCATGGTCATTACGCGTGACCATCACAGGCCGGCCGTGATACCACAGCTCATCTTGCGTCTGAATACGTTTTCTGGCGGCCAGCGCCTTCTCTATCCGGTGATTGAGTCCGGCCACACCAAAATCCCCTTCACGTACTGCACACAGCAACCGACAACGATTGAATGTATCCAGCACCGCTTTGGCTTTGTGGTTCATGGTTTCTACTTGTCCGTCGTCATCACATTGCGGCGTATCAATGCGGTGCAAGTAATGACTGTATTCCTCCACCAGTGTGTTGATCATGGCGCGATAGTGTTCGCTGCTGAGCGCCATGTGTTCAATGTCGGCAAATTGGCGCTGCCAAACCAGATCAACTTTTTGCGCACTACCCGCATTGACCGCTTTAGCCAGTTGGCCGATACCGGAACGGGCATCGAAACGATAACTCTTTTGCAGCATACACAAACTGTCGGCCATACCGCTGTGCTGATTGTGACCAGTCAGAGTCGTGTACCCGGTTAATTGGGCCAGCATCTGTCCCTGCGCAACACTGTAACCCAGCGCATGAAACGAACAAATGTCGCCCAATACGGCCCCGGCTTCCACCGATGCCAGTTGATCTTTGTCCCCCAACAGGATCAGACGTGCGTGTTTTGGCAACGCATCCACCACTTTGTACATCAAGGGCAGATCCACCATTGACGCTTCATCGATCACCAGAATATCGAGGTGAAGCGGGTTATCACGATGATGACGAAACTCCGCACTCCCCGGAATGGCTCCCAACAAGCGGTGTAACGTGCTCGATTCCGTCGGGATCGCCGCTTTGAGCTCAGGACTGACGGGGAGCTGAGCAACCGCCCGACCAATGGATTCCGTCAGTCGCGCGGCCGCTTTACCGGTGGGGGCCACCAGCTTGATCTCTGGCAGGTGTGCGGCGTGTTCGCTGGACTGTTCGATCAATGCCGCCAGCAAACGGGTCACCGTGGTGGTTTTCCCCGTGCCGGGGCCGCCAGAGATCACAGCGAAACGGCGTGTCAGTGCAACCGCAGCCGCGACTTTCTGCCAGTTAACGCACGCCGACATCGGAACATGGGTGTCCAAGCGCTGTAGATCGGAGACCTGACGTGTTGACAACAACACCTGTTCGACCGCGTCCCATTCAATTGTCTCACTAGCAATCACATCCAGGTGATCACACACCAGTTGCTGACGCAGCACCGCCGTACTGTTACCTTGCTGTTCCGCGGCACGCAGCGCGTGAAATAAAAAGTGGTAATCACGCGCAAACAGATGATCCAGCAACTCACGGAGCTTTTGGACACCTGTAGGCTTTAAGCTCATGGGTGTCCCAAAGCTATTTAAGCACGCCGCCAAGGCCACTTCATAGTGCCAGTAACGATGTAAATAAACTCGTTTTCCATCAAAGACTAAAGGCAGGGGTTGCGTGCCATTTCCCACCAGAGACGCCTGGCTTAACAACGCCGGCCAATCGGTGTCGAGATACGTTTGACTGAAGCGCAGAGCGTCTTCGCCATACAGCCCGAGGCGCTCCGCCAAATCCGTGGGCTGACCACGCCCATCGAACAGCGGCAAGCAAATGTGCCCACGCCCCAGCTCAGTACTGACGATCGCACTGAGCAGTGCCAGTTTGTCGGCCGGCTCACTGGCCGGGCACTGACGAGCAATAAAGGCCGCGAACTGAACATCCAACTGGCGGATATTACCCCGTGCAGCCAGCGTATGTAACACCATCATGATATTGTCACTCATTGTGTACTCATTCATAAATCCAGCTCCATCTGAGCCGCTCCGTTACCATCCGCTGCACTGATCCGCGCTTCAATGGTTTGTCCGTCAATCAACCGATCCATTTCATTCAAAAACGCTTCGCTCGGCCGGGCTGAAAAGATCCCGTGTTGGGTATCGCCATCCATGCCACGTAAAAACAGGTAATACACGCCTCCAAAATGGCGCTGATAGTCGTAATCCGCCAGACGACTGCGCAAAAAACGATGCAACGCCAACGCATACAACTGATATTGCAGATCATACCGGTGTTCAGCCATCGCCTGTTGCAAAGCCTCGCCCTGATAGCAACTGACATCATCACCAAGATGATTGGACTTCCAGTCCAGCACGTAATATCGGCCCTGATGTTCACACACCAGATCAATAAACCCTTTGAGCATTCCCTGTACGGTGTGAAAACCCAGATCGCCAGCTTTGGCAGAGAGCGGATCATGGCGCTGCACGACCCGGTTCAGCGCCGCAGCACTCAAGACTTCGATCGGTAACAAAAACTCCATTTCCACCAGACGCTGAGACGGCGCCTTGTCTTTCAGGCACAATGTTTTGCCATCCAACGGCGTCGCCAGCACCGTGGTTATCATGCGCTGTATCACTGGCAGCCATTCGAGATCCAGCTGCTCATTGACCATCAGCTCGGTGATCGCCCGGGTATTCTCTTCACTGTCAGCCGGCTGCGTAAACTCAATCTCTTCGAACACACTGTGCAAGAAGGTGCCCGGCCGAGCACCACGCGGAAAGGTAAAGATCGATCGCTCGGGCGTCTGCAACTCGCCTTCGTCTTGCTCGTCGGCCGAATCAATATCAAAGCCAGTCACTTCCAGTGTGGCGTCGTGGGCCGTTTGATGACTGCCCTGTTTCACCAACGCGGAATAGCTGGTTACCCGCCATAAACGATCCACGGCTGTCTGTAACTCCCGGGCCGTCAGACTGTCTTCATGCGCCGATGGTGGTTGATACGGCGTATCGGGCAGCGCCGGTATCTCGGCCAGCACCACGCCGTCTTGTGCCTGAACCTGACGCTGAATCGCGAGGCTCAGATCGGCGATTCCGCCCTCCTGACCGTTTTGCAGCAGATACCCCATCGCACTGCGGTGCACACCGGTGGGCTCTTTGGTCGAACGTCCCTGACGCAGCGGCGCCGCGCCAACAAAACAAGCGTACACGGCGCGGGTCAGCGCAACATAAATCAAACGTAAGTCTTCCGCCAGACGCTCTTTATCGGCCTGCTTGAGCGCTGCGTCGTTACCACTGATATCGAGGATGGTTTGATCGCGCTGCGCATCATAATATTTGCCTTCGCTGGCCTCCCGGTAACTGAAGACAAACGGCAGAAAGACCAAATCGTATTCCAGTCCTTTCGATTTGTGGATCGTAACAATCTGCACCAGGTTGCGCTCCGACTCCAGACGCTGGATTTGTTCATCACTGCCGCCCAGTCCCTTAGCGGCGTCACTTATCGCCTGAGCCAGCCAGCGCAATAGACCATGATCACTGTCGATCTCCTGACTGGCCTGTTGCAGTAGCTCACCAAGATGCATCAGATCCGTCATTACCCGCTCGCCTTGTTCTTCTTCGAGCAACCGCTCTGCGATATGCCGTTTACTGATCACCGCACGCAACATCGGCAAGACGCCACGCTGGACCCAGAGTTTACGGTACTCTTTGAACTCGTTGACCGTGTTTTCCCACACATTTTCATCATTGTTGAGTGCATCCAGCGACGCCGCATCCAGCGCAAACAGTTCTGACGCTAACGCTGCGCGCAAAGCGCGATCGTTTTCCGGCGTCAGTACCGCCTGCAGCACGCGTTGAATATCCGGTGCCACGCCACTGGTAAAAACACTGTCCCGGTTCGACAAATAGACGCTGGCGATCCCTTGCTTGGCCAGGGCCTGTTTTACCAGACGACCTTCACTGCCCGTTCGCACCAATACGGCGATGTCACCGGCGCGGACAGGCTGTTGTCCAGAGCCGCTGGCGAAGCTCGCCTGCCCCTGTTGCGCCGCGGTCAGAATGGTTTGAATCTGACTGGCCGTCGCATCCGCCATGGCCTGCTGGTACTCATTCTTAGCCAGTGGTTTGTCGTCGGCGTCCATCAACCAGTAGGTCAGTGCCGGCTGTACCCGGCCGTTTAACATCCAGACACTCTGTTCCGCGCCCGGACGATGCTCGACCGGATGAAAGGGAATGTCCTCATCGTAAATAAAGGCGCTGTCCGGATACTGGAAAATCTGATTCACCGCCCCAACCATCTGTGCAGAAGAGCGCCAGTTGGTATTGAGGGTATAGTGTGCACGGACCTGTTGACGGGCTTTGATGTAAGTAAAGATATCGGCACCGCGAAACGCGTAGATCGCCTGCTTCGGATCACCGATCATAAACAAACCGCATTGAGGATGATCCAGATAGATGCGACTGAAAATACTGTACTGAAGCGGATCGGTATCCTGAAATTCATCAATCATCGCCACCGGGTACAAAGTGCGGATGCGTTCTGCCAATGCGTCCGTTTCATCCTGATCGAGTGCGGCCGACAACTGACTAAGCAAATCATCAAACGATAGCCACTGTTTCTGCTGTTTGGCACTGGCAAGCAGAGTACGACACGAGGTGATCGCATGAGCCATCATCGGCGCCTTGAGGCTGACGGGCTGGGCAAGAAATGCCTCAATGGCCGCAAACACCGCGTGGCGTGGCGGCGTCCCTTTAGGCGTCTTCTCATCCAGAGTATGTTGAGCAAACCTGGCCAAAGCGTCCGGCACGTCGTAATTGAGGGTCTCGCTGTGAGCCCAGGCCGTGACACTGTCGAGCCATTGCGGCAGCGATTTTTTGGTGTAGCTGCGTTTGTTAACATCCGAGTCGGCAATCAGTGTCAGCAAATCGTCTGCGCACTCGCACCACTGTGCTTTCAACGCCTTGATACGTTCCAGATTCTGCTGATGAAGTGCAGCGAGATCACCGTCTCCGGCGGGCGTGGCCAACGTCAATGGCGCACCGCTCAGGTAACCGCCAATCTCTGCCTGCAGCGCCGATGGCGAGTTCCAGATACGGCGCACTTCACCCGCTAACTGAAGCGGCAGCGGGTAAAAGTTGCGCCGCCAGTAATCCGCCACCACTTGCGCTTTAAGGTGACTTTCATCGGTCACGAACTCGTTATTAAAACGGCTTCCAGACTCAAAGGCATTCTGCGTCAACATCCGCTGACAGAAACCATGAATCGTGTACACCGACGCTTCGTCCATCTGCCGTTCAGCTTGCAGCAGCAGAGTCTGTGCCTGCTGGTGATCCGACACTTGTTCAAGTAACGGCTGAATCACCGGATCCTCGCTGGCACCACGACCAAACGCAATGCGCGCATCGTGGATGCGACGCCGGATACGGTCACGCAACTCTGCCGTCGCAGCTTCCGTAAAGGTCACGACCAGAATCTGGTCTACTGTTAACGGCACGGCATGACGGCTATGCTCGTCGCCATGCCCCAGAAGCAGCCGCAAATACAAGCCTGCGATCGTGAACGTTTTCCCGGTACCGGCAGACGCTTCGATCAAACGTGCGCCGTGCAACGGGAATGTCATCGGACTCAGTGACTGGGGGAGGGACGAAGTCGTCATAAACCTATTGCCTTTTTCCTAAACTGAACAACATCTTGTGATCAAACGCTGAAAACTTTTGCCTACTGATACGTGACGCGATTGTATTCCGGGAATGTGCGATCTCTCTCACGGATCATTTTGGTGCAAGCCGATAGTATCCGCTGCACATGCATAGCCAGCCTGACTGGTCTGCACCACAGAATTATGGTCCCTCTGACCTGTGGCCGTACAGCGAACGCCCTACACTATAATGATTTACTGGCGGCCACTCTACTTCTCTTAACTATCAGCAGCATTCTCGATCCTCAGCCTCGCGTTTTGTAGTACCAACGCGGACAACGTCCTGACTTCCAGAGCCAGTGCGTCATCCCACTGTGGCCAAATGCGCGCAATATACGGATCGCGTCCTTCGCCTTGCACCAGATAACCGTCGTTAAATGTGGCGGCCATTTTCTTGACCGCTTTGTCTTCATCATCCACCCACTTTCCACGACTGAACCCCGCTTCGATGCCGGCCAGCGCCGTTTGCGGGAAATACGCCAGTGGCGCCGTCATGCCTTGATAGTAAAGACGCACCAGCTCCGCCAACAATGACTTAGCCTCTGCGCCATCCAGCGGCGGATACATAAAATGCACGGCACCTTCTTTACGATCGTAACCAATAACATGCGTGGATTTACTGTGTCCCATGGCAGCCAGCGACAAATGGTCAATCCAGGCGGACAGATAATCCTGTGCTCGGATCCGGCCACTACGATAACGAATCAGACCAGCCTGATAACACTGCGTCAGCCATCCGGTCAGATGAACGGGTTTATCTGCCCCCAGTACATCAAAGGTCAAGTTTACATCAACATCTTCCAGGGGTACGCCGCTAACAAAGCTCAGTGTCTCAACCAGCTCTTGCGCCTGAACCCGGTTGGTTTCAAACTCCAGCTCACCGAATGCGCCGATCGGCAACTTGCCCTCAGCACGCTGACGCCGGGCAAAATACTCTAGCGCCTGTTGCGGATCCTGATTCTGAGCACGGGCATCCAACAAGACTTCCACCAATTGATCACGCATCTGGTAGCTTTCCAACCCACCCAACACAAACGGTTCGTCATCTTCTGTCACTGGCAGCGGTGGTTCAAACACCACTTTCAGTCGACGGTTAAAGAAATAGCGCACTGGCAAACGCCAAAAGCGTTGCAGCTCTACCAGATCCAGTGCCAACGGATACGTCGCATCCAGCAGGTAATCACTCAACTGGCGGTTAAAATCGCCACTGCGCTGCCCCTGACGCAGCGCCGCAGGCAACCATTCTCTGGCATAACTGGCCTGCTCCCCCTGAAAAGCTAACGGACTAAAGGGCACCATAGCGTGTTCTAGCGTCAATGCTGTTAGTAACCGAGCTGCAGAATCATCGACTGGCAGAGCTTCATCGCCAACCAGACAGTAGTTCTGCTGACAATATTCAAGCAGCTCAGACACCAGCACCGACGGAACCCGCTCGGTGTTGTCCTGAATCGAACGCCCGACGTAACTGATGTATAAGCTTTGCTGCGCGGAGAGCAGCGCTTCAAGAAACAAGTAACGGTCATCGTCACGACGTGAACGATCCCCAGCTCGAGCACGGCCATTCATTAAGTCAAAACCTTCCGGCGGTACCGAACGCGGATAGACACCATCGTTCATGCCGAGCAGACACACACAACGAAATGGGATCGAGCGCATCGGCATCAGAGTACAAAAGTTGACCTGCCCTGCAAGAAAACGCTGGCTGACCCGGGTTCCAGACAAGCGATTGTGCAGATACAAACTGACGATGCCCGGCGCCAACGTCTGGTGATACGCCGCATCCTGGAGCTGTTCTTTCAACTGGGTCAGCGCTTCACGAATAGAAGTCAGCACCAGTTCCTCCTCCAGCGCCACCATGAAGAAGTCATCCAACATGACCAGCAGGGTGGTTTGCCAGTTGTCGATGGTTTGTGTTTGTGCCAGACGCTGGCGGTACCGGCTGATCGATTCGATGTAGTGCGCCAGCTTACCAGCCAGCTCTGCGCTCATGCCCTGCACTTCATTGTAAGGCGCCAACTCATGATCTTTCTGGCTGAACAGTCCGGCACTGTCGGGCATAGCATACCCGAGCAACATGCGTTCGATACCAAATTGCCAGGTGTTTTGGTCTCTGGACGGCAGGGCAAACTCTTCCGCGGTGGTGGCATTCAGTCCCCAGCGAATGCCTGACTGCTCGACCCAGACTTTGGCCAGTTCAAATTCCTGCTCATCAATACCAAAACGCGCCATCATCGCCGGAGTTTCGAGCAGCTCCAACAACTCAGACGCCAGGCAGCGTGCCTGCGGTAAATTCACCAGTTGCATGAACGCGGTCAGGATCGGACTCTCCTGATCCGCACTGCGATCAGAAATTGAGTAAGGAATAAAGCGCTCACCCGGCGCGTTACCAAACACCGCCTGGATAGCCGGGCTGTAGGCATTGATGTCAGCCACCATCACAATCACATCGCGTGGCTTGAGCGTCGGATCCGCATCAAACATCGCCAGCAGTTGATCATGCAGAACTTCCACTTCCCGCATCGGGCTGTGGCAGGCATGCACGCTGAGTGACCTGTCTTGTTCCGTGACTTGGCGTTTGTGGTGGCTGCTGTCGAGCACACTGTCGTCCTGGTGCTCTTCCAGATTGAGAATGTCAGCCTGCAACTGATGCAACAGCGAGTCACGCTCCACATCGACAAAGGCTTCAATTTCATGTGACTCCAATTGAGACAGCAGATACAGATTGTCCCGCCCCAATTTCCCCATTGATGCCAATAGACTGTTGCCAACCACATCGGTATGCAGCGCATCCGCAAGGTTGTCGTCCAGTGTCCCTTTCAGTTGCGGACTCTCTCCGTCCACTTCGGAATGATCCTGTTGCCATACCCGATGCTGACGATGCCTCGCAGCCAGTTTCGCCAGATATTTGCGATCACGCACTTCCCCCCAGTAATACCGGCTCGGGTTGGTGAACATCAAATGGACATCGATGTGCGCACCGATGACTTTCAACGCATCAAGGTAACGCGGTGGCAACGAGGAGATACCGAAGACAAACAAACGCTTGGGTAACTGTGCGTGCTCTAACCGGCCGTCGGCCAGAGCCTCAATAAAATGCTCGTACAAATTAGCGCGGTGATACGGTGACTGACCCAGGCTGATTGTCTGATCATAGAGTGCCTGCCACAACTGAGGTTGCCATGGGTGTTCATTATTGAGCTCAGCCACCTCCTGACCGGCTTCCCACGCGGCTATCCATTCCGGCCGATACACCAGATAGCCATCAAAAATATCGGCAATTTTCTCCGCCAGCTGATAACGCTTCGTGTCGTCCTTGTCGTCTTCCAGATAACGTTTCAATGGCGCAAAATCGGCGTGTTCGAGCATGGCCGGCAAGAGCTGCATCAGCTTCCAGGTCATGGCTTCTTTATTGAATGCACTGCGCTTAGGCACATCAGGCAAAACTTGGGTAAACAGCGTCCAGATAAAGGTCGCCGGCAGCGGGAAATCCAGGTTGGCGGCCACACCAAACTCTTTGGCGAGCTCGATTTTCAGCCACTGTGACATCCCGGGGCTTTGTACCAGGATCTGCTCTTTTTCAAATGGATTCTCCAGCGGGCTTAACCGGATCAGCTCCACCAGCAGAGATTTAAGAACATCAATTTGATTCGAGTGATAAACCGTAAACACGTAGGCGCCTGTATCCGCTGCAAGTCAGTAAGCACAGATTAGCACAAGCGCAGCGTTTCTCGGATCCTTGTTGACGATAAACAACAGCCTAACTGCACAGAGTTTGATCACTTGCGCGCAAAAGAACTCAACCCGGCACTGGGCCGGGTTGAGTCTGGGCTTCAAGCGGTTTGTAACCGAGGTAACCAAAGCAAATGGTAAACGTAGCGCAGTGCAACATACCCCACTACTAAGGTGGCAATCATCAGCTCGATAGCCGCCAGACCGCGCACCTGAGTCACGTAGTGCTCCGCCATACCAATACTCTCCATCCAGTGCGCCATCTTAAACAGCGCCGTTGCCCCGATTACCATCGGAAAGGTAAACGCCGCATAACCCGGACTGAACGGCAAGCGCAGCAGTTTGAAGAACGCCAGATAGATGATCGTCGTCATCAACACCGCAATCCCGAACAGCAGCCCAATCACCAGCGGCGACGGTTCAGCGGTCACCGTCAGGTATCCCGCCATCGACAGGCTGGCCGGCGCCGCCAGAATCGCCAGGGTCGGCTTGGCCGCATCCGGCACTTCCTGAGTGAACATGAAGCGGTAGATCATCATCGGCAACATCACAGCGTATGCCAAAAGACCAAACAGCAAAGCGGCTTGAGCCACCCCGGCGAGGTGTGGATTACCGGAAAAAGAAACGTCCGCTACGATGATGCCAACCGGTGGTACAAACCAGCTCGGCACCATATGATGCAGCTCGAACTCTTTCGCTCGGTGGTAAACAAAACTGGCCAAAAACACCACGTGCAGGGCCACCGCCACCAACCAGAATGCGTCGCCCGCCCACGGCAGAAAATGCCCTAGTGAATTAGAGACCACCATGGTTGCCATCGCGAACGTAGGTACCACGCTGCCAACCACCGGATGCGCCAGATCTTGTTGCAGCAGATGGCGGTGAGCAAGGAATTTCACGCTTAGGATCAGCAACAGGACACTCGCCACTGCCGCACTCGCCCATTGCGCGTAACCATGCAGTTCAGCCATGTTCTCCCAGCTCCACCCCAGGCTGGCTATGCCCAGCGCCAGACCGGCCATCGGAGTCGGTGCCCCCATCACTTTATGTTTGGCTTTCTGAATCATAGCGACCTCTATGCACTCCACAGTTTTGATGATGAAAACTATTTTATCCGCCACCTTCGTTCTAATATATCTAATTAAATAAAACACTCGTTAAGAATTACTAAACATATGGCCAGTAACATTTCGTTAAAGCAGCTCAGGGTGTTCACCACCATCACCCGGCATAAAACCCTGACCGCCGCCTCAGAAGCCCTCTATCTCTCCAAAGCCGCGGTGAGTATGGCGCTGGCTGAGCTGGAAAAACAACTGGGGCATGCGCTGTTTGATCGGGTAAACAACCGGCTGATCCTCAATCAGGAAGGGCAAAAACTGTTACCGCTGGCCGATGAACTGCTCAGCCGAGCTAACGCGATTGACGACTTGTTTGCTGCTGAACATAGCCTGTCCGGTCAGTTACGTATTGGTGCCAGTGACACGATTGGCAATCAGGTGGCGCCTTATCTATTGAGTGATTTTCGCCTACACACCCAACACCGCTCACAAAGCCTGTTCATTTCCAATTCGGCGCAAATCTGTCAGAAGTTGGTGGATTACGAGCTGGACATTGCTCTGATTGAAGGAAAAACACTTCACCCGGAGCTGATCTCAACGCAGTTCAGTCAGGATGAAATGTGCATCATCTGCCCGAGCGATCACCCTTTCGCCGGGCGCCATAATGTGCCGCTGAGTCAGTTTGAGCACAGCCAATGGATCTTGCGTGAAGCCGGCTCTGGCTCACGAGAGTTTTTCTTGCGTGCCATAGCCCCGCGCATTGAACAGTGGCACGAAGCCTTCCAGCTCAACACCACCGAAGCGCTGATCAACTGTGTGTCTGCGGGTCTTGGTCTGGGGTGTCTGTCGAGGTTGTCCGCCGATCCGGCGATTCGCGACGGTCGAGTGGCCGTCCTCAATGTGACGCTGGACATGAAGCGCCGCTTCTGGCTGCTACTGCATAAAGAGAAATACCAGAGTCCACTGCTCAAATCCTTTGTCGGTTTTTGTCAGCAATGGGACGGCCACCTCATCCAGAATTGAGACATCGACTGGACTTTAGTGGCTAAAAACTGTATAAAAGAACAGTAATACATTCATATCAATTTAGAGGATGGACCATGGCTGTAATCGTCAAGTACGTGGTGGAACGCAACGGAGAAGAGAAGATGACTTTTACCTCGAAAGCCGAAGCTGACGCTTATGACAAAATGCTGGATATGGCAGATGAGCTTTTCGAACTACTGGGTAAAAGTGAGCTGTTTGAGCAGGAAGACAAGCAAGAAGAGCTGGCCATGTATCTGGCGAAAAACAAAGACGAAGTCTTGTACGCCCTGGGCGCCAAAAAACGCAAAGCGCCTGCCGCAGCGAAAAAGGCGAAGAAAGTCGCCCCGGTGGACGAAACACCACAAGAAGACGCTGCGTAAGCATCTCTCTGAGCCCCGCCTCTCCGCGGGGCTTTTTGTTGGTCAAAAAGGGGAAAATCGCCGCAGCAAACTTTACTCTGATTGCCCGGGCAGCGACACGCTATACTGACGCGGTTTCTTCCGTCATTGAGTATTGCTCATGTTCCACATCGAAGTGTGTATTGATAACCTCGAATCCCTGCCTCTGGCCATCGCCGGTGGCGCCACTCGTATCGAACTGTGTTCATCACTGGCTTTGGGCGGTCTGACGCCCAGTTTTGGTTTTATGCAATGCGCAGCTAAACTCTCCAATGTCCCCGTCTATGCCATGATTCGTCCGCGCCAAGGTGACTTTCTCTATCAACAGAACGATCTCAACGCCATGCTGCTCGACATTGACGCGGCAGCATCGGCCGGTTTGCAAGGCATCGTCTTCGGTGTGTTGGATCGCGACGGGCATATCGACCTTGATCAGGCGCATCAGTTAGCAGAGCGAGCCCAGTTACATGGACTGGGGATGACCTTTCACCGCGCCATCGACCAATGCCGTAATGTCCACCGGGCGCTGGAGGACATCATTGCGCTGGGGTGTGAACGCGTCCTGACGTCTGGTCAAGCCGCCGATGCACTGTCCGGAGTCCAGGTCCTGCGTCAGATGGTCGCACAGGCCAGTGAACGAATCGCCATCATGGCCGGAGCCGGGCTTAACGCTGGCAACGTCAGAGAAATTGTTACTCTCAGCGGCGTGCGTCAGGTACACCTGTCCGGAAAATCTCAGCGCCCTAGCCACATGCAGTTGGTCGCAGACCGTGCCCGAATGGGTGACACTGGCACGGATGATTTTGTTGTGCCAGTGACCAACCCGCAAGCAATTGAAAAGGTAGCAAAAGCTCTCAAGTTTTAAACCTCACTCACCACACTTTCTTTGACTGATGCTACTGTAAAGGTAAGCGTTAAGGAGAGTGCGATGAGTAATAAGCTAGGAAAGAAACTCTATGAGAAAGAGCTCAAACGGCTTCAGGTCGAGCTGGTCAAGCTGCAAGAGTGGGTACGCCTGCAGGGGCTTAAAGTAGTGGTGATTTTCGAGGGCCGTGACGCGGCAGGCAAAGGCGGCGCGATCAAACGGATCACTGAAAAGCTCAATCCTAGGGTGTGCCGCGTGGCCGCACTGCCGGCTCCGACCGAAAAAGAAAAGACTCAGTGGTATTTTCAGCGCTATGTCGCTCACCTGCCGTCCGCGGGCGAAATTGTCCTGTTTGACCGCAGCTGGTATAACCGTGCCGGCGTTGAAAAAGTCATGGGATTTTGCACGGACGAGCAGTATGACGAATTTCTGTATTCCTGTCCAGAATTCGAACGCATGCTGCAGCGCTCTGGCATCATTTTGATCAAATACTGGTTTTCGGTGTCCGATGAAGAGCAGGAAAAACGGTTTCTTGATCGTATCCACACCCCGATCAAACGCTGGAAGTTCAGTGCAATGGATTTGGAGTCACGCAGCCGCTGGGCGGAGTACTCTGAGGCCAAAGACAAAATGTTTGCCCACACCGACACCAAACAGTGCCCCTGGTGGGTGGTGCCTTCTGATAACAAAAAGCGCGCCCGGCTGAACTGCATCAGTCACTTGCTCAGCCAGATTGAATATCAGCGCATTGACTATCCGGAGATTGACTTGCCTGAAGTCAACAAACAGGGTTATGTCCGTGCGCCTGAGGACGAACAAACGTTTGTCCCGCAAAAATATTAACGCAGCGCGTCGTCGATGCTCTGATCCCCCAGATGGCGGACATCTTTGCCTTTGACAAAATAGATGATGTACTCACAGATGTTCTGGCAACGATCTCCGACCCGTTCAATGGCACGAGCCGACCACATGACCTGAAGAATATGCGGAATGTTTTTCGTGTCTTCCATCATGTAAGTCATCAACTGGCGGATCACCGCCTCGTATTCCGCATCGAGCTTATCATCGAGTTTGTGAACATTGGCGGCGGCATCGACGTCCATGCGCGCAAAGGCATCCAAAACCTGATGCAGCATAGTGATTGCCTGACGACACAGTGGCTCAAGCGATACATTAAACTGCCCCTCTTGGGAGGAAGGATTTTCAATCGCCACGTACGCAATTTTGGTCGCCACATCACCAATACGCTCCAGATCCGTGATGGTCTTGATGATCGCCATGATAAGGCGCAGATCTTTCGCCGTCGGCTGACGCTTGGCAATGATACGGGTACACGCCTCGTCGATGGAGACTTCCATTGCATTCACTTTGTGATCATCACGTACCACTTTGCGCGCCAGTTCAATGTCTTCCTTGTGCAGTGCCTGCATCGCAAACGACAATTGCTGTTCCACCAATCCGCCCATGGTCAGAACATGGGTACGGATTGATTCCAGCTCAACGTTAAACTGACCGGAAATGTGACGACCGAAATGCATAGAATTCCCTATTGTGTTGCTTGTTATAGATCAGGATAGCTCATGTGTATCGTGAAACCTCACCAATGTAAATCGCTTAACCGTAACGACCGGTAATATAGTCTTCGGTCTGCTTTTTCATCGGCGAGGTAAAGATGGAGTCGGTATCCGAATATTCCACCAGTTTACCCATATGAATAAACGCCGTGTGATCACTGACTCGGGCCGCCTGTTGCATGTTGTGCGTGACGATCACCACGGTATATTTGGTTTTGAGATCATTGATAAGCTCTTCGATCGTCAGAGTCGAGATCGGATCCAGGGCCGAAGTAGGCTCATCCAGCAGCAGCACTTCCGGTTCAATCGCAATCGCCCGGGCTATCACCAGACGCTGTTGCTGGCCACCGGACAAGCCAAACGCATTCTCGTTGAGTCGATCTTTCACTTCCTCCCACAATGCAGCAGCACGCAGTGAACGTTCAACGGCGTCATCAAGAGTACGACTGTTGCGGATGCCCTGCAGACGCAGCCCGTACACCACGTTTTCATAAATCGATTTCGGGAATGGATTCGGGCGCTGGAAGACCATTCCGACCCGGCGGCGCAAGGTGGCGACATCCACGGTCGGATGATAGACATTTTTGCCGTGCAGTTTGACTTTACCTTCGACCCGACACCCTTCGACCAGATCATTCATACGGTTAATGCAGCGCAGCAAGGTCGATTTCCCGCAGCCGGAGGGGCCGATGAAAGCCGTCACCTGCCCTTTCGGAATGCGCATGGAGATGTCACTCAACGCCTGAGCGCTCTGGTAGAACAAGCTCAACTGCTCAATCGCGATGGCCGTCTGCTCATCACTGAGGTTGTTGACGTCGATCGGGGGCTGATACCCGAGGGTTTGATTGACTGAAAACATGCTTAATCTTGTCCCAATGTTCGGTATTTTTCCCGCAAATTATTGCGGATGCTGATCGCCGTCAGATTCAGACCGACAATCACGGTGACCAGTAAAAATGAGGTTGCGTACACCAGTGGACGCGCCGCTTCAATATTGGTGGTCTGGAAACCGACGTCATAAATATGAAAACCGAGATGCATGAACTTACGTTCGAGATGCAAAAACGGAAACTGACTGTCGACTGGCAGGCTGGAAGCCAGCTTGACCGCCCCCACCAGCATCAATGGGGCAACCTCGCCTGCAGCGCGCGCCACGGCCAGCACCAAGCCGGTAATGATGGCCGGACTCGCCATCGGTAATACGATACGCCATAGCGTTTCAAACTGAGTCGCGCCGAGGGCCAGTGAGCCATGACGTACTGACACCGGAATCCGGGTCAGACCCTCTTCAGTGGCCACAATCACCACCGGCAGCGTCAGGACCGCCAGCGTTAACGCAGACCACAGCAGCCCCGGCGTGCCAAACGTCGGTGCGGGCAAACGCTCGGAGTAAAACAGCGCATCGATCGACCCACCTAAGGTATAGACAAAAAAGCCCAGCCCAAACACCCCGTAAACTATGGACGGCACACCCGCCAGATTGATAACCGCGACGCGAATCACCCGAGTAAACCAATTATTTTTCGCATATTCATGCAGATACACCGCAGCCAGAACCCCAAGCGGCATCACGATGATCGACATGATGATCACCAGTAGTACGGTGCCAAATATCGCCGGAAACACCCCCCCCTCGGAGTTGGACTCCCGCGGATCATCGGCGAGAAACTTCCACATCTGCTTGCCCCACTGCGCGACTTTCGCCAGCAGGTGCATGTCATTGGGATACCAGAGATCAAGAATGTCGCTCAATGGAATCACATGCCGTTCACCCGTCATGTCTTCCACAACCAATGCGTCATGATTGAGCTGACTGCGCAGGCCGTCCAGCTTGGCTTCTGCGGTCTGCAATTGCGCCTTAAATTGTGCCTGACGCTGCTCATACTGAGTCTGGTAGGCCGCATCGAGGCGGTGATTCAACTCTCGGCGACGATGCTCCAGGCGCAGCTTTTCACTCAAGCCACTGATGATGCGAATTTCTTTGGCTATCACCCGTTCAATTGCTTCACGCAGCTGCTGCGCTTTGTCCAGCCCAAGTTCAATCCGCTCCGAGATATCGCTGCTTTCGCTGACTCCGGCGCTCACGTACGCCACCGGTTTAGCAAAAAAGTTACCGCTGCGGGTACGTTCGACCACCGCCCAGCCGGACGGCTGACGGCGCGACGCAATATCCACATCCAGTACGGAAATAAAATCGGCCGGAAATACATCGCGGTTGGCCACTTTGATGCTGAGTCGATCGACCAGCCCCTCTTCAATCACCGATGATGGCAGGTGCTTTTTCATCTCCACCAAGTGATTCACCGGCACGGATTCGCGGGCATACAACTGCCCGACCATAGTACTGCCTGAGGTGGTTTTCCATTCATACAAGGGAGCCGGCCAGAAATAGGACAAGCCCTTCCAGCCGATCAGCAGCAACAGGCCGAGTACTGACAACAGGCTGGCACTGACCGCCCCGCCAGTCAGCCATACCCATGGCGTGCCACTTCTTAGCCAGTTAAACACGGCCGGCCCCGCTAAGTTCAAAATCGAATGTTAGGTTACAGCGCACGGTACTTATCTCTTAATCGTTGTCTTACCCATTCCGCCAGAGAGTTGGCAGCAAACGTGAACATCAGCAAAATCAGCGCCGCGAGGAACAGAATCCGGAAATGCGAGCTGCCCACTTCGGACTCGGGCATTTCAACCGCAATGGTGGCGGATAGCGTGCGCATGCCTTCGAGAATGTTCCAATCCATAATGGGGGTGTTTCCGGTCGCCATCAGCACAATCATGGTTTCTCCCACAGCACGGCCCAGCCCCATCATGACGGCTGAGAAAATCCCCGGGCTGGCGGTCAGTAACACCACATGAATCAACGTCTGCCAGGGCGTAGCACCCAGGGCGAGCGAGCCGTCAGACAAGTGCTTGGGCACAGAGAAAATCGCATCTTCTGCGATGGTAAAAATGGTCGGTATCACCGCAAATCCCATCGCAAAGCCCACCACCAGCGCGTTACGCTGATCATAGTCGATGCCATGGCTGGCGAGAAATACGCGAATGTCACCGTGAAACAACCCGTCTTCCAACTGGGCGCTGTTGAGCATCAGCAGTGTAGTCAGGACCACCAGCACGGGCATCAGAATCAACACATGCCAGCCATTAGGTAAACGCCCCGTCCATCGGGTCGGAAGCAGTTGATATACCGCCCCGACCACCACCGTGGCCAGCGGCAGAAAAACCAGCAGAACGAACACTGCCGTCAGGTGTGTTTCGACAATGGGTGCAAACCAGAGCCCAGCCAGAAAACCAATGATCACGGTTGGTAACGCTTCCATCAGTTCGACCGTCGGTTTAACCACACGACGCAAACGGGGGGACATAAAATACGCCGTGTATATTGCACCGAGAATGGCAATCGGCACCGCAAACAACATCGCGTAAGCGGCCGCTTTCAGGGTACCAAACGCGATCGGTATCAGGCTGAACTTGGCTTCAAAATCATCACTGGCAGAGGTGGTCTGCCACACATATTGCGGCTCAGGATAACTTTCATACCAGACTTTCTGCCACAACGAAGATAACGAAATTTCCGGATAGCCGTTGTCGACTTTTGCAACGCTCAACAGCCCATCGAGATACGTGAGTAAAAAACGTTCATTGTTCGACATCGCCGCCAGTTGCGGTGCCTGAGTGTAGGCGCGATCAAACAACACCAGCTTTTCACTGGTCGTATAATGACTCTGCACCGTCCCGTTCAGATAAAAACTGTAGAAGCCCTTACGATAGGTATCCGGCAGCAACAATTTCAACTGTGACGCGAGTTTGAACGAGCGGATCTGGGTAAGATGACGCTGTTGATCTTTGAAAACATCGAACCACTGTGTGACGAGGCCATCTTTATGCGTCACCAATAACGAGTACGCGCCGGACAGCAGTGTCACATCCGTTACGCCATGGCGGGTGGCTCCGTCGCTCAGATCCACCACTTCGCGCACCGCATACCCGCTCTGGTGACGCCGGGCCACCACCAGTTCCGAACCGGTGCGCAGATACAGCGTTTGGCCATCCGGTGTCAGCAACATCTGATCCAGGCCGATGAATGGGGTTGGAAAAACAAACTGATGGATCCGTTGCTGAGCATCCAGCCATTTGACCGCCACACTGTAGTCATCAAAATACCCGGCCGCGGTCGGTGTTCGGCCAGACACGCCAAACACAAACTGCTTGAGTTGTTGGCTGCCAAACGTCAGTGTCAGTTTATCGGCCTGAGGATAACGTACAACTTTCGGTGATGGTGATTGCCCTGACGGACTGTTCAGCCCGGCGGGTTGTGGTTTGAATATCGTCAGATGACCTTGCGAAGTGGCGGCGGCAAGCCACCCTGAAGAGGGCAGGCCACGGGCGAACAGACTCCCTGGCTGCGCGACCTGTTCAGAATATTGCGCCGCGCTGGCAGGCGACGTCATTGCCCAGAAATCAAGTTGTCCTTCAGCGGATAAGGTATACGCCAGTTCACCACTGTCATCCAAACCGATGAATACGGGATCGCTGATCGAGATCGATGTTTGAGCCTGGTTGGGATGAATTTTGGCGTCGGAAAACAGAGGCAACACGATCATCGCCAGATAGATAAAGATCAACACCAGCGCCGCCAATACACTGACGCCACCAAAAGACACGGCCGCACGAACCAGGCGATCTTTCACCAATCGCTTTCTGTCGCGTTCCTGCAATGAAAATTCGGCCTTTGCCATGTCTTCCTCTATCATTTATACGCTGGTGTCATATTATTTCGTTTAGGTGACATTTATATTACAGATCGCATTAAACAACTGAAATCCATACAACAATAAAGTTTGGTCTATTTTGAAATAAAATTGTCATATTTACTCACTAAGTTGCTTAACAAGTTGCGTTTTTAGTCAATAATGGCTGCTTGGGGTTGGAAAGGTAAAGATGAGTGCTGAGAAACTGTATATTGAAAAAGAGTTGAGTTGGTTGTCATTTAACGAGCGGGTGCTGCAAGAAGCCGCTGATAAATCCGTCCCATTGATCGAGCGCATCCGCTTTCTGGGTATTTTTTCCAACAACCTGGATGAGTTTTATAAAGTTCGCTTTTCCGACGTCAAGCGTCGCATTTTGATCAACCAGGATCGCGGCGTCAACGACAACTCCAAACACCTGCTGACCAAAATGCAAAACAAGGCCCTCAAACTCAACCAACGTTTCGATGAGTTATACGGTGAGCTGATCATGGAAATGGCCCGCCGGCGGATCTTCCTGGTAAATGAAACCCAACTCAACGAAACCCAACAAAAGTGGATCCGAAAATACTTCCGTAATGAAGTCTTGCCTCACCTCACTCCGCTGCTGATCAGTGACGAAATTGATGTGCTTGAGTTTCTCAAAGACGAATATGCCTATATTGCCGTCGAGTTGCGGAAGGGAGAAAACAGACAATACGCACTGCTGGAAATTCCAACCGATCACTTGCCACGCTTTGTCATGGTACCAGAGCAAAAAGGTAAACGGCGCAAGACCATCATTCTGCTGGATAATATTATCCGTCATTGTTTCGATGACATATTTCAGGGCTTTTTTGAATACGACGAGCTCAACGGTTACGCCATGAAGATGACCCGGGATGCGGAATACGATCTGAGTAATGAGGTGGAACACAGCCTGCTGGAGCAGATGTCCGAAGGCCTGGCGCAACGCCTGAGTGCCATGCCGGTGCGTTTTGTCTACGAGACGGACATGCCCGAAGCCATGTTGAGCCTGCTTTGCAACAAGCTGCAAATTTCCAACTACGACAGTCTGATCCCAGGGGGGCGCTACCATAATTTTAAGGATTTTATCGGCTTTCCGAATGTTGGTCGTGATTATCTGGAAAACCGGCCACTGCCGCCGATGAAATGTGCCGATTTTGACGGCTACGCCAATAAATTCGACGCCATCCGCGCGCAGGACATTTTGCTCTATTACCCTTATCACACCTTTGAGCACATCACCGAACTGGTGCGCCAGGCGTCGTTCGATCCCAAAGTATTGAGCATCAAAATCAACATCTACCGGGTAGCCAAAGATTCACGTTTGATGAATTCACTCATCGACGCGGTACACAACGGCAAAAGCGTGACGGTGGTGGTGGAGCTTCAGGCCCGGTTCGACGAAGAAGCCAATATTGAATGGTCACGCGTCCTGACCGAAGCCGGCGTCCATGTCGTGTTTGGTGCACCAGGGTTAAAAATTCACTCCAAACTGCTGCTGATCACCCGTCGCGAAGACGAAGAGTTGGTGAGTTATGCTCATATCGGCACGGGTAACTTCCATGAAAAAACCGCGCGGCTTTACACCGACTTCTCCCTGCTGACCGCCGATCCTGAATTAACCAATGAAGTACGCAATGTGTTTGGTTACATTGAAAACCCTTACCGGCCAGTGCGCTTCAACCACCTGTTGGTGTCGCCGCGCAATGCCCGTAAGCAGCTCTACCGACTGATCGACGCCGAAACCGCTAACGCTCGCGCTGGCAAAAAGGCCGCCATTACCCTCAAAGTGAATAATTTGGTCGATAAAGGACTGGTGAACAAGCTCTATGGCGCCAGTGCATCCGGCGTGGAGATCAACATGATCATCCGCGGTATGTGCTCTCTGGTCCCAGGCGTGGAGGGGGTCAGTGATAACATTAAAATCATCAGCATTGTCGATCGCTTCCTCGAACACCCCAGAGTGCTCATCACCCACAATGACGGTGACCCGCTGGTGTACATTTCCTCAGCAGACTGGATGACCCGCAACATCGATCATCGCATTGAGGTCGCAGCGCCTATTCGTGACCCACGCCTGAAACAACGCATTATTGACATCATTGACATTCATTTCACTGATACTGTAAAAGCGCGTTGGATAGACAAAGAGATGAGCAATACTTACGTACCGCGCGGAAATCGCAAAAAAGTCCGTTCGCAAATTGCCATCTATGACTATCTTAAAAATGTAGAAAAGCAGACTAAAAAACGTAGAGAGCAGTTAAACACGAATGAATCACCCCACTGATACCCGAGATATCGCAGCGATAGACCTCGGCTCCAACAGCTTCCACATGGTGGTCGCCAAGGTCGTCGGCCAGGATCTGCAGCTGATAAGCCGCCACAAACAGCGTGTCCGTATGGCGTCAGGCCTGGATGGGCAGAAAAACCTCGACCACGCCGCGATCGAACGCGGTCTGGAGTGTCTGGCTATGTTCGCCGAGCGATTGCAGGGGTTCAGCCCGGAAAATGTTCGTATTGCGGCCACGCACACTCTGCGTCAAGCCAACAACGCTCACATCTTTCTCCAGCGGGCGCTTGAGGTTCTGCCCTTCCCCATCGAAATCATTCCGGGTGAAGAAGAGGCGCGTCTGATCTATCAAGGCGTCGCCCATACTCAGCCCGAGTCCGATTCAAAATTGGTGATTGATATTGGAGGAGGCAGCACCGAGCTGGTGATCGGCAAAGGCTTTGCGGCCGATCTGGTCAACAGTAAACAGATGGGGTGCGTTAGTTACACAGATCGCTACTTTGCCAACGGCAAACTGTCGAAAAAGAACTTTGCCAAAGCCACTCTCGCAGCGGAGCAAAAACTCGAGTCGATCTCCTCACGCTATCGTAAAAAAGGCTGGGACATTGCACTTGGGTCATCGGGCACGATCAAAGCGATCCGAGAAGTGCTGATCGGCCTTGGTTACGATGATGGTTTTATCAACGCCAAACGGCTGGAAAAGCTGATAGAAAAGCTGTGTGAGTGGCACACCATCGACGACATCACCCTGTCAGGTTTAACCGACGAACGTAAACCAGTGTTTGCTGCAGGTGTGGCGATTTTACACGCTATTTTTCTGGCCCTGCGGATTGAAGAGATGCACTTTTCTGAAGGCGCTTTGCGTGAAGGCCTGCTGTATGAAATGGAAGATCGTTTTAAGCGCCTCGATATCCGGATGCGCACCACCGAAGCGCTGGCACAAAAACACAACGTCGATTTAGAGCACGCCGCTAAAGTCAAAGGTCAGGCACGTGAATTTCTCGATCAAGTGGCTGATGCACTAGGCATGGGCAAGCAGTCAGAGCTGTTTGATTTACTCGAATGGAGTGCCTTATTGCATGAGGTCGGGCTGAGTATCAGCCTACAGGGAGTACACCGTCATTCGGCTTACATCCTGCGCCATACCAACATGCCGGGGTTCAACCATGAACAGCAACTGGTGATGGCCATGCTGGCACGCTTTCATCGTAAAGCGCTTAAACTCAATGATCTCGAAGATTTTACCCTGTTTAAGAAAAAACACATCATCAGCCTGATCCGGATTTTGCGCCTGGCGATCCTGCTGAATGGTCAGCGCAGCGACGATCCACTCCCTGAACTGAGGCTGAGCGTCGACGATGACAGCTGGACTCTCACCTGCCCAGACGAGCACTGGCTGGAAAACAATAAGCTGCTGGATGCCGATTTACAGTCTGAGCAAGAGTACTGGCGATCGGCGGGCTGGGAGCTGCGCTTTTAAAAAAATGCTGGCCTTGCCAGCATTTTTTATTCGATGCCTAACTTCTTCAGCTCCTGCTGCGCCACTTCCGGCGAAATGGGCATATACCCGTCTTTCACCACAATCGCCTGTCCTTGTTGAGAATAGATAAAACGAACAAACTCGCGTTGCAGAGGGGACAAGGGCTTGTGCGGTTCTTTGTTGATGTACACATACAGGTAACGAGACAGCGGATAGTCGCCACTGAGAATATTCTGCTGCGTTGGTGCCACATAGTCCGTGCCATCCCGGCTGATTGACAGCAGTTTCACGCCCGAGACCCGGTACCCGACACCAGAATAGCCAATCGCATTGATGGATGACGCCACCGACTGAACCACAGAGGCCGAGCCTGGCTGCTCATTGACGTTGTTCTTAAAATCCCCCCCACACAAGGCATTTTGCTTGAAATAGCCGTACGTGCCGGAAACCGAATTGCGTCCAAACATTTGAATCCCACGTTTGGCCCATTCATATTCCAGCCCGAGTTGAGACCAGGTCGTAATTGGACGGGTTTCACCGCAGCGTAATGTAGAAGAGAAAATCGCGTCTAACTGACGAAAGTTCAATCCTTGCACTGGATTATCGCGTTGGACAAACACGCCGATGGCATCAATCGCCACCCGCAGCGCGGTTGGACGATAGCCACGTGCGCGTTCAAACGACTCGATTTCTCGGTTACGCATCGGCCGGCTCATGGGACCAAACTGAGCGGTGCCTTCGGTCAATGCCGGAGGGGCTGTAGAGGACCCAGATGCCTGCACCTGACCATTCACATTGGGATAAAGACGCTTGAACTCTTCAACCCAAAGCGTCATCATCCCCGCCAATGTATCCGAGCCGACCGATGACAGGCTGCCTGAGATACCCGGCGTTTTGATATAAGGCGTTAACGTCACCGGCTGCTGGGCCTCAATTGGCGCGCTCAAGAGCGTCAACACCACGGCGGCGCCTGTCATAAAGCGTGTGTACATCATTTCACTATCAACCGGCTAGGCAGGATAAACGAGAACTTACTGCCAACACCGACCTCACTGTGAATATCCAGATGTGAATCGTGATGACTGAGTGCGTGCTTAACGATCGCCAGACCCAGGCCGCTGCCTCCGGTATCCCGCGAGCGCGCTTTGTCGACCCGATAGAAGCGCTCGGTCAGGCGATGAATGTGCTGCGGCTCTATGCCTTCGCCACTGTCTTCCACCTCCAGACAAGCCCCCTGAGCAGTCTGGAACCAGCGTACATTGATCTCGGCGCCCGCTGGGGTGTATTTGACCGCATTGTACACCAGATTGGAAATGGCACTGCGAAGCTGATCGTCATCGCCAAGTACCCGCAAGCTGCTGTCGACATCAAAATGCAGCCGGTGCGCGTGATCACCGCTTAAACTAAGCGCTTCTTTTTCCAATACCTGGAGCATCTCCGGCACATTGACCACTTCGTCTAACTCGTGCATTGGCGCCGCCTCGATTTTTGACAGGGTCAGTAACTGATTGACCAAACTGTTCATCCGGTTGAGCTGTTCGGTCATGACACCGTGTGCTTTACTCCACATCGGGCCAACAACCATGTCCGGATCTTCGGTCATTTCAAGATAGCCTTGCAGTACCGTCATCGGTGTACGCAATTCATGAGAGACGTTGGCAAAGAAGTTGCGGCGCATGCCTTCCAACTGTTTCAATTGGGTGACATCACGCACGACCATCAAGTGTTCGCCTTCGGTATACGGTACGATACGCAGTTCTAACATACGTTCCACGTTAAGGGGGGAGCGCATCTCCAATGGCTCTGCGAAATCTTTCTTTCCGAGGTATTTGATAAAATCTGGGGTACGGATGAGATTCGAAATCGGTTGTCCGGCATCATCCGGCCAACGAAAGCCCAACAGATGCTGAGCCAGGCGGTTGCACCAGACAATATTACCTTCGTCGCGAAACACCACCACCGCGTCCGGCAGCGATTCCGCTCCGTTACGAAAGCGGCGAATCAAATTGGTCAGTTCTTTTCGCTTGCGACGCTGACGCTGCTGCAGTCGGTAAATACCGTTAAACAGGTATTCCCAGTTTCCCGATCCCGACGGAGGCGTCAGCCGCTTTTCGTCCCACAGCCACGCCGAGAGACGCATCTGATTGTGCAGATGCCATACAAGCTGCAAAGCCGTAGCTGCCAACAGCAGCCACGGCATATAGCCAAAAATCCACCCGACGATGAGCCAGGGGGAGTAAAAAAAAGCCAGCTCCCATGCCAGCTTTTTCCAGGTTAATCGTTCAACCATTCAATTCCTTAGCCACAACCTTATGCTTTCGTAGAGAAACGGTAGCCGGCGCCACGGACGGTCTGGATCAGTTTGTCGTGACCAGCCACTTCCAGCGCTTTGCGCAGACGACGGATATGCACATCGACCGTGCGATCTTCTACATACACATTGGTCCCCCAGACGTTATTCAACAGTTGCTCACGGCTGTAAACACGTTCCTGGTGAGTCATAAAGAAATGCAGCATCTTAAACTCTGTCGGGCCCATATCGAGCGGGGTGTCATTCGCGGTGACGCGGTGTGATACCGGATCCAACTTCAGTCCCTGAACATCAATTACGTCTTCCAATGCCGTGGGGGTCACGCGGCGAATAACCGCTTTGAGGCGTGCGACCAGCTCTTTGGGTGAGAAAGGTTTGGTAATGTAATCATCCGCGCCCACTTCCAGGCCCCGGACTTTGTCTTCTTCTTCACCACGTGCCGTCAGCATCACCACCGGTATGTTGCGGGTCAGCTCTTCGCGCTTCATGTGTTTGATAAAGTTGATGCCGCTGCCGCCAGGCAACATCCAGTCAAGCAGCACTAAATCAGGGAAGGGTTCAGCCAATTTGTTTACCGCAGTGTCGTAGTCCTCGGCTTCCACTGCTTGGTAACCTTTTTGTTCAAGTACGAAGCACAGCATCTCACGAATCGGCGCTTCGTCTTCAACAACCAGAATCCTTCTAGACATAATTGAGTAACCTTTGTGTTTAATCGACGCTATGCATTATCAAGATCAATTATGACACTTTTGTGACCTTTGCAAACAAATTTTCATATAAGTTTCGTATCAAATTCATTGTGATAACTTAAGACAAGCGGCGCAAAATTGCCTAAAATTGGCAGTCACTTTCAGGTAAGAGAAAAAGTATGTGGTTTAAAAACTGTTTAGTGTATCGCTTTAATCGCGATATCGAATTCAATGCTGACCAACTGGAAACACAGCTGGCTGAGTTCCGTTTCACACCATGTGGTAGTCAAGATAAACAGAAATTCGGCTGGGTAACCGCAATGGGCAAACACGGCGATATGATGACTCACGTGTCGGACAACCGCATCCTGATCTGTGCCAAAAAAGAAGAAAAAATGCTGCCGGCTTCGGTGATAAAAGAATCACTTAACGCCAAAGTGGACGCGATGGAAGTCGAGGAAGGTCGTCCGCTGAAAAAGAAAGAAAAAGACAACCTGAAAGAAGACATCATCATTGATCTTCTGCCGCGCGCATTTAGCCGCAGCCAACTGACCTTTGTTCTGATCATGCCTCAAGGGGGCTTTATTCTGGTTGATGCCAGCAGCTATAAAAAAGCCGAAGATGTTCTGGCGCTGCTGCGTAAAACCATGGGTAGCTTACCCGTCGTCCCAGCAATTCCAGACGCTCCTGTGGAAAACACCCTGACCGAATGGGTGAAAAATGGTGATGCACCACAAGGATTCAGCATGCTTGACGAAGCGGAGCTGAAATCTGCCATGGAAGATGGCGGCGTGATCCGCTGTAAAAAACAAGAACTGACAGCCGATGAGATCCAAAGCCACATCGACGCCAATAAACTGGTGACTAAACTGGCTCTGAGCTGGCAAGAACGTCTCGAGTTTATTCTGGCCGATGACGGCAGCATCAAGCGCCTGAAATTTTCCGATGAACTGAAAGATCAGAATGAAGATATTCCACGCGAAGACGCAGGAGCACGTTTTGATGCCGATTTTTCACTGATGTGCGGTGAAATGAGTGCGTTTCTGCCTAACCTCTATGACGCACTGGGTGGCTTACCTCATCCGAATGCGTAATAGCAATGCTGACATATCAGGCTCCCGACTCGGGGGCCTTTTTTATACCCGGACTTTTACTAGTGATATTTTCCTAGTCAAGGATCACGTTTTCACGTAAAATTTGCGCCCCCTGATTCCATAAGGTGGAATCAGCCTGACTTGAGATCAGATTAAGAGAAAGAAGCAATGACAACTGAAACACCATTCGTTCCTGAACTGCTGTCACCAGCAGGCAGCCTGAAAAATATGCGCTATGCATTTGCTTATGGCGCAGATGCCGTGTACGCCGGTCAACCTCGTTATAGCCTGCGCGTACGCAACAACGAGTTCAATCACGAAAACCTCAAAATCGGCATCGATGAAGCCCACGAGCAAGGTAAGAAATTCTATGTGGTCTGTAATATTCAGCCACACAACTCGAAATTGAAAACCTTTATTCGTGACCTGAAACCCGTTGTTGAGATGGGCCCGGACGCTCTGATCATGTCTGATCCAGGCTTAATCATGATGGTTCGTGAAGCCTTCCCAGAGATGGCAATTCATCTCTCAGTGCAAGCCAACGCAGTCAACTGGGCAACCGTCAAGTTCTGGGCCGCCAATGGCGTTGAACGTGTGATTGTGTCTCGCGAATTGTCTCTGGAAGAAATCGAAGAGATCCGAGAACACTGTCCGGAGACCGAATTAGAAGTGTTCGTGCACGGCGCTCTGTGTATGGCCTATTCCGGCCGTTGCCTGTTGTCTGGCTACATCAATAAACGCGACCCAAACCAGGGCACTTGCACCAACGCATGCCGCTGGGAGTATAAGGTCGAAAAAGGCAAAGAAGACGACTCTGGCCAGATCGTCGAAGAATTCGATCCCAATGCAGCTCAATCCATTGAAGTGCAGGATGAACGTCCGGAAACCACCATTGGCCGTGGTAAGCCGATAGACGATGTAGTGCTGCTGTCTGAAAGCCACCGTCCGGAAGAAAAAATGGCGGCGTTTGAGGATGAGCACGGAACTTATATCATGAACTCCAAAGATCTGCGCGCAATTCAGCACGTTGAACGCCTGACCAAAATGGGGGTCCACTCTCTTAAGATTGAGGGGCGGACCAAATCGTTCTACTACTGTGCGCGCACCGCGCAGGTGTACCGCAAAGCAATCGATGATGCCGTTGCCGGTAAACCGTTTGACGAGAGCCTGATGAGTACACTGGAAAGTCTGGCACACCGTGGTTATACCGAAGGCTTCCTACGCCGTCATACCCATGATGCCTATCAGAACTACGATTACGGCTATTCCGTTTCAGATGCTCAGCAGTTTGTCGGAGAGTTCACAGGCAAGCGTCGCGGTGACATGGTGGAAGTGGAAGTCAAAAACAAGTTTTTGATTGGCGACAGCCTGGAGTTGATGACTCCAAAAGGCAATGTCGTCTTTACCCTTGAAGCGATGGAAAACCGCAAAGGACAAGCCATTGACGATGCGAAAGGCAACGGCCACTTTGTCTACATTCCGGTTCCAGAAGACATGGACCTGAACTATGGTCTGCTGATGCGTAACCTCAATTCTGGCCAAGATACTCGCAATCCAACAGGTAACTAACGATGGCTCTGCTGATCACGGATAAATGCATTAACTGTGACATGTGCGACCCAGAGTGTCCCAATGGTGCCATTTCGATGGGCGAATCCATTTTCGAGATTGACCCGGCTCTGTGTACCGAATGTAAAGGGCATTATGAGAAGCCGACCTGTCAGTCCGTATGCCCAATTACAAAATGCATCATCACTGATCCGAATCACATTGAAACAGAAGAACAGCTGTTAGAGAAATTTGTGATCATTCAGGGACTCGCCTAGAAAAAAAAAGTATCCACCGGCATAGCCGGTGGTTTTTCATATGCGCCTATAAGGCTCTCCTACTGGCAGCGCCCTAGCAGGCGCGTAGTGATCTGACATTTGCATATGACTATTTCCTGCGGCCCGTAAACGGGCTACCTGAATACGGGATCGACAATTGCTCTCCCATTTTATCCTGTTCTAGTTGGTGCTTTATGTAACTTTGTATCTTGCCGGTGTTTTTTCCTACCGTATCGACATAATACCCTCGACACCAAAATTCTCGATTCCTGTACTTG
>NZ_WXWO01000064.1:0-35292 GCF_009904845.1 Vibrio sp. V38_P2S17PM301
CGTAAAAGAAAATGGTTCAGGTTGGCGCTCTGATAATGGTGCAGACCTAATTGTTACGTTTAAAAACTTAAACATTGAGAATAAAGTAGTTGTTCAGGTTAAGTCTTTTGAAGGTAACCATCATTCGCTTGAAGCCGTGTCTCAAATCGAAAATGCTATAAACGTTTACGGAGCAAATGCAGGGCTAATTATAACAACAGCATCTACTACTGAGACTTTAGACTCGGCAATCCAAACCTTAAATGAAAAAATGGATAAACAAATTGATCTTATGGCTGGCGAAGACGTGGCTAGGTTTGTTTTAAAGTATGCACCAGAAATGGTGTTCAAGGTGTAAATTCGTATAACAAACTGTTCAAGAGTGATTCGCAACGTGTGGCATTTTCACCATGCGTTGGTTTAAGTGATTAAGGTGGTATGCGGCGGCATTGGTATTGCGTTGTTCACACCTTAACAGGGCGTTATGTTTCACTTTGATTTAGAAGAAATAAAAGGTTTCTTGGCGCTTATTTCTTTGGCCTCTTTGGCAATTCGTTCGAGTTATCTCAGCAATTCAATATTGTCTGTCCAAAGTTCATGAATCCCTCAAACATAGTCACGCTTCAAAGTTCGTGGGTTGCTTCAATTTGAAGTCGCGTTCGCGTATTGATAATTGGTCTGGATCAAAGTCGCTTTGGTTCTATTTCCCAATAAGCACATCGGCAGCGGGGCTTTCGGCAATTTGAGTTTTGTTTTTCGCTGTTTTGAAAGGAATGCCGTCATTCGCTGAAAATCATCAAAGTTGCCTCAATCAAATTCCTGGGAATAACGTGCTTTATGTTTATCGCTTTTGTCGGTTAATTCCACAACGTCGTGTGACGCAAGTTAAACAGTTCTTTATACAATTCAGTTCTTTGCCAAGTAAGCGAGTCAGTTGTGGTAAAACATAACAAAGTGTTTAAGAGGGATTCGTCAACGTGTGGCGCTTTCACTTCAAATCGGTTTAAGTGATTAAGGCGGTCATATCCGCTTTGGCGGTAGCGTTGTCTCACCCCTTAACACGGCGTTAAATTTCAATTGGAGTATGTATGGCTATCTCATTTCGACATTCTGCTGGATTTGGTAAGAGGATGGAGTATTGGATTGCCGGATTAATGCTTAAAGAGGGTATTGATGTATATATGCCTTTAATTGACGATAATGGCATTGATGCGGTGATCAGAAAACCTGATGGAACATTTATTGAAATACAAATAAAAGCTCGCTCCAAAGAGGTTACGATGGGAGATGCAGCTTTGTTTGCTGCAATTACTCATGATCTTCGTGATAATTATTATTTTGTCTTTTATTCTGAGCGTTTGGAACAGTTTTGGATTATGTCGGCTAAAGACTTTATAAAAGAGTCTAGTCAAAATAAAACGGGCAAAAACGTAGATAAGCGCTCAATCTGGTTTAATGGCAAGCGTAAGAACAAAGAAACGGGAGAATATACGGAGCATTGTCATAGCCGTTTCGACAAGTACAAAGTCAGTGATTTCTCGAAACTAGTTGAAGTTTAACAAACTGTTCAAGAGGGATTCGCAACGCGTGGCATTTTTGCTATGCGTTGCTTTAAGTCATTAAGGTGGTATGCGGCAGCATCGGCATTGCGTTGCTCACCCCTTAACAGGGCGTTAGCTGTCATGGAGCTTGCTATACTCAAAGTGATAGAATAGTATCACTTTAGTATTCCTTTGGAGCAGCTCTCATGAAAGTAGAACTAGTTACATCACTCAAACGTCAAGCAACTAAGATCCTCGCCGATCTCCACGACACCAAAGAGCCAGTGTTAATTACTGAGCATGGTAAGCCATCCGCGTATCTCGTTGATGTTGATGACTACGAGTTTATGCAAAATCGTTTAGCTATTCTTGAGGGTATTGCACGAGGTGAGCGTGCACTAGCTGACGGTAAAGTGGTAAGTCATGATGAAGCCAAGGACAAAATGTCAAAATGGCTGAAATAATCTGGACTGAACCAGCGTTATCTGACCTCAACGATATCGCTGAATACATCGCTCTTGAAAATATCGTAGCTGCAAAGCAGTTAGTGCAAACGATCTTCTCCAAAGTCGAACGCCTACAAACTTTCCCAGAGTCAGGCCGTATTCCACCCGAGCTAGAACATTTAAGTTATCGTGAAGTTGTCGTTAATCCATGTCGTGTTTTCTATAAACAAGACGGTGACAAAGTGTTTATTCTGTTTGTTATGCGTGCAGAGAGAGATTTGCGTAAGTTCCTGTTGAGTAAGCAGTAACCTTTGGGAATTAGCGGCTAACAAACTGTTTAAGAATGATTCGCAACGCGTGGCATTTTTACTATGCGTTGGTTTTAGTGTTTAAGGTGGTATGCGGGAGCTTCAGTATTGCGTTGCTCACACCTTAACAGGGCGTTATATTTTTAATCGAATTCAGAGTTAGAATCATGGATGAAAGAAGTAAATCATATTTAGAACGAAACCTTAGGTCGTTACCTAAAGAAATGGCATCAAAATACACCTCGTTTAGTGCAGATTACTTCTGTGCTGACGAATACAACGCAAATGTATGTGCTGAGCTTATATTGAAAGGCGAGAAGACCGCTACGTGTAGTCTCGATACCTGGTACAGCGAGCAAGGTGAAATAATGCCAGAAGTCGGGCATCTAATGGTCGTGACGAATTGGAGTGGTGAACCTGTTTGTATTGTCGAAGTAACATCGGTTACAAAGTGCAAATATAACGAGGTAACAGCGGAATTTGCTGCGTCAGAAGGTGAGGGCGACAAAACTTTAGGTTGGTGGAAAAAAGCGCATTGGGATTTCTTTTCAAAAGAGTGCGAAGAACTCAATATCAGTCCGTCAGAAGATATGTTGTTAGTCTTGGAGAGCTTCAAGCGAGTGTACCCACAAAAAATATAACAAAGCATTTAAGAGTGATTCGCAACGCTTGGCAGTTTCGCTTCGCTCAAGTATGGCCAAGCGTCGCTCACACCTTAATGCGGCGTTATATTTCAGGAGGTTTATCATGAGTAAGTGGCTATTAGATAGGCTATTCGAAGCCGGTGATCAGGCAGAGCCCCGCTTTGCGTTTCAGGGGACTGTAAACTGGATGAGGGCTCTTGCCGAAGTCGTTAATTATGGCGCTTGTTCCTATGACGAATTAAATGATTTATATGCTCGGGTACAACGTAGACCTGTCAATCGTGAAGCTGATACGCTTGTGTTTGAGAACACAATGATGGCTTTACATAATCTGTCATCTCTGAAAAGCATGAATGAAGATGTCGAAGATAAATATGACATATGCCGTTCAGCCATCATTTCTTGGTATTACAGCGTCTATTTTTCCGCTAGCGCGATGGTTGCAGCATCTTCTGGTTCTATTCAAGAGAGGCATACAGCCACAGTAAAAGTTTGGCAGTCAGATATCGCGGAGAAAGCACTTATCCCTTATCCCTTATCCATTTAACCTCTTTTTAACTAGCTTAGTTTCAAAAACTGCTGATGCTGAGATTGCTTCATATAGAGGTGCTAACCGTTTCGATCTGAATGACAGAGCTTATGACAATGAAACTGCTCATGGTGCACTGGTTTCCTATCTAAAGGGCACTCATGGCTATAAAAAGTGGGAAATAAAAGAGAGAGTAAAAACTTCTCGTGATTTCAAAGCTCTCGGTGTTGACAATTTTCGCACGAAAGCTGCTTGCGAGGTTCGCGATCGTGCACTAGATAAAGGGCAAGTTAACTTCCTTATTCAGGCATTTAGATACCGTGGTAAAGCGAACTATCGTGACTCTATATTTTTGTCCTACGGTGACAACAACGAAGCTACTATAGAAGAGTTTATCCAAGATTTGTACGACGTCTCTATGGCTTCATTAGGGCTACTTCGCATTATTGCAGTCGCAGAGTCGAGAGAGGTACTTGGGCTGAGTTTGTTGAGGATATTTCTGATAACTCGAGGTTGTCTATTGACTCTAACGTACTTGAAATATAACAAACAATTTAAGAGTGATTCAGCACGCGTGGCATTTTCAATTTGCGTCGGGTTTAGTGGTTAAGGTGTTATGCGGTCACGTTTGTAGTGCGTGCCTGCGCCCCTTAACGCGGCGTTATGCATTAATTTAATTAGGGTGGTAAATGAAACTAATAGACGAAATTATAGAAATACTTAGCTCTGATAAAAGTAACTTAAAAACTGCTTTGCTAAAAACTAAAGTGTTATTACATAAGCTAGGTGAAAAAAATCTGTTGGAGTGGGTCGATGGTGAGCTTAAAGGTTATTCATCGATTGAATCTCTACCACTATACAGAGTGATTCATATTACTGTGATGGGGAGTGCCAGCAACATGGCATATCGTCATTCCAACCAAGTATTACCGGTAATGCATTTGGATAAAAAAATCAGGGAAAAACTCGAGATAAGATACTTAACTGATAGCATAGCTGTTATCGAAAAGTATTCTCAACAAGAAAACCTTCAAATAGCTATTGCCCCTGAATTTTATCCACTTTTATCTAAAGGCTTAAGTAATGGGTTTCAAGTTGAGAGTGCTTGGGGTGTTCATTCTTCAGGTGAAATGACTCAAATTTTAACCGAAGTGAGTTCAAGGTTGTTGGACTTTGTTCTTGAACTTTCAGAACGCTTTCCTGCAGAGATGAATTCCGATGAAATGAAAACTAGAGCAAAAGAGGTCGGTGTGACAGATTTATTTAACAATACTGTATTTGGTGACAATGCCACTATAGTTGTTGGCGATTCAAATACTCAAAATATAAGCAACAATGTAATTAAAAACGATATGCAATCATTAATAGATGTGCTGAAACAAAATAAAGTTAGTGATGACGATATTTCAGAACTCCAAGTTGCTATAGAGAAAGATAAAGACTGTCCCGAGTTGCAATCAGGAAATTTTGGTTCAGAAGTTTCCAATTGGATGGGGAGCATGGTTAGTAAAGCAGCATCTACTATTTGGGACATAAAAGTCGGCGCCGCTGGTAATTTGCTTGCTACGGCTATTGGTAAGTTCTACGGATTTTAATGCATAACAAACTGTTTAAGAGTGATTCGCAACGCATGGCATTTTTACTGTGCGTTGGTTTTAGTGGTTAAGGTAGCATGCGGCGGCTCCGGTATTGCGTTGCTCACACCTTAATAGGGCGTTAAATGCACGGGCTGCTATATAAGGCACAGCCTCAGTGCTACTTCTTGAGTTTATCGGATAACGCCTTAAGACCTAGGGCAGTGGCTTTTGTAATACTAGTTTCCTTGTATGGGTAGCTATTGGTTCCAGCGTTTGTTACTTCGATGACTAGATCTGATGTTGTTTTGCGTAATGTAAGCGCATTGGTGTCGAAACCTTCTGGCTTAATCACAATTTTGTTATCACCGCGATAAGTCCAGTTGAAAATATGGCCTGACTTTGACTCTAACGTGAGTTCTCTGCATAGTATCTTTGCTAAAGTTTCAAATTCCATTTTGAGATCCGTTGTGTATTAGTTGAACAAGTATAATAATCAACAAAGTGCATTTAACAAAGCATTTAAGAGGGATTCGCAACGCGTGGCATTTTCACTATGCGTTGGTTTAAGCGTTTAAGAGGGGTTCTTAATGCTTGGTGGTTTTGGTCCAAAGTTTAGTTTTTTGTTTATGGAACAGGGATTTAAGTTGGGTGCTGTAGCGTTGTTACCCCTTAACGCAGCGTTATGTGCTAATGGATTAACATGCAGTTTCGATTCAAATCTGAAGATATTTTTTGTACCTGTTGTTGCGTATGACGTTGAGGGGAAACCTTGGTGGCGTTTCTGGTAAAACGTACATAACAACGCGTTTAAGATAGATCCCCAACGCCTGGCATTTTTGCGTTGGCTTTTGTGTTTACGGCACAATCGTTGAGGTTCAGTGACAGCGTTGCTCACCTCTTAATACGCGTTATATGTCCTTTTTTGAATAACTAATAAATGTAACTTTCGATGCATATGTTCATACTTTCGTTCACTAAACTTTCAGTGTCTGTATGAGTACAGGTCTGAGTTTACTAGGTTTAACAAACCAGAAGGAACACATAGATGAGAGTATTGATTATATTGCTGGCTGCATTTTTATTTGTGTGTCTCCCCTGTTGGCTGTATTCACTAGAGCTGATGGAAAATACATTTTGGCAGCGCGACCTAAACGTCAACATGCCAACATATTCAAGAGAGAGTTATAGAACTTGATATTTTCGTCAGATGTTGTAATCACAGCTCATTGGTTTGGGTTTGCTGGTATTGAATGAACGACGCCTGAATAGTTAGGGAAATTACATGAAAAAGCTTATCGTTGCTGTTGTTTTTATCATTTCGATTAAAGCATTGGCGGGCGTAAAGGCTCCAGAAATGAATGATGAAAATGGATATGTTGAGCCTTTCAAAATGTTTGACAATGTGTACTATGTTGGCGATCGGTGGGTTTCGTCGTATGTTGTAGAGACATCATCTGGCTTGGTCATTATAGACTCGCTCGATTTTCCATACAGCAAGTGGATACCCATCAACCTCAAAAAACTGGGGTTAGAGGGAAAGCCAGTCACTCATATCTTAGTCACTCACGGGCACTCCGATCATGTAGGAGGCGCGGAGTATCTCCAGTCTCTATATGGCGCCAGTGTGATTATGACTAAAAAAGCACGTAAGTTAGCTATAGAGCAAGCTGATAAAAGTCGCGGCGAGCACAAGTTCCTGCCCCCTGATGTACAATGGTTTGCCCAAGACCGATCCAGTATTGTGCTCGGAGATACCCAGTTTACCGTCTATATTACGCCAGGCCATACAGAGGGCGATTTGTCCATAGACTTCATGGTGAAAGATAATGGCCAATTGTATCGTGCGTTTGTCGTGGGTGGTCATGGAGTCAATTTTCAAGATCCTCACCTCATGAAGACGTTTTTTGCGAGTATGGCCCGAATCAGGAAGTTGGCCGCTGAAGAGCCGTCAGTCGTAGTTAATCTGGCAAATCATCCGCACAAAAATAACTTGTTTGCCAATCGAGACAGGAAAACTACGACCAGCGCATTGAACCCGTTTATTGATGAAGACAGTTTTTTTCGGTTTATACAGCAGCAAGTCAAGCTCGCAACGGAAAAACTGAATGAGGCATCTGATATGATCGCTTCAGAAAATTAACAAGTCGACAAAACCAAACGCTGGCTAAGGTATACCCGATATCTATCCGCTAAATTGTTGGAACCCAGTTTTTGAATATCATGAAACTTGGAAGCTGTATCGTAATACCGAAGAGCAGAGGGAACATAGATGGAGTTTACAATCACTCGAATAACCACACACATCGGTATCTTCAAGTTGGCTGGTGTCCTTTCTGGTCACAATGATGAGGTTACTATTCACTATTCTAGTGTTGAGTTTATGGGGACGGATGGTTGGGTTGCCATTAATAGTGAGTCAACCGCAGGTTTATCCATCTTGAAAGCCATCGAAGGGGATGTGATTCGACATTTAACCCATTAGCACCTGCACTTATCGATGCTGGATACTATTTTAGTGCGATGCGGCAGATTGCGTGCAGATCAAAAACGGCCCGTTAAAAGTAGTGGGCCGTGTCAGTGATAGCAAGCGAATCAATATTCAGGAGTTTCCAACAGTTTAATCGCACTATCCACGGCATTGTTAATACTTTGGCTACTTTCCAGCTTACCCGAACTTGCCGGTCCGAGAGCACAGGCGTATAAGGCCAATTGTTTATCGAAAGGCAAATCCAACTGCTCGTAAAGATTTTGTCGGATTTGTGCGTGCTGTTCTGGTTCTTGGCTTGTCAGGCGAATCAAAGTTTCGTAAATCAAAGTTTTCATGTTATTTCCTTTTTATTGTACTTAATGCATATCAATTGTATCTGTTTTAGATTGGCAGATCGCGAGCAACAATCACATAACAAAACCTTGATACTTGGCTTTCTATCCAAAGTGTCATGGCATGATGAGATTTGCTCTCTTGTCTGCGTATGTTGGGAAAATAACGTTGGATGAGTAAGGCGAGCGCTGGTGGCGGTTTTCCGTTATTGCTATAGAGCGTAAATTTGGAAGCGTTTTGAGAAAGCTAATGATGATAGTGCAGCGGAGGTGCATTCGTGAGCGAAATGTATTTATCATTGGTGACGTTGGACACTGAAGGAAGCGTTGCGCCACGCCTGTTAGTATGACACCGTGTGGGGATGAAGAACCGGAACTTGTGAACAATATGAAGATGAAATACGGGGCCGTGTTGCTGTCGTCATTGCTGACTACATCAGTATTGGCTACCTCAGGTGAGATCGACTGTGCCAAGGCGGCAACAAATTATGAGGTGAACCATTGTGCAGCGATTGAGCTTGAACAGGCACAGAAAGAGTTACAACGTTATCTCAAAACCAGCTTGGACCTCAATCAAGATGACAGAGAGTTGTCTCAGGCTATCTTAAATGCGCAGCAGAGTTGGGAGCAATATTACGAGGCTCATTGCCAGGCAATCCTCACCAAATGGCGAGAGGGTACGATTCGAACAACCATGGTATTGACGTGTAAAACACAGCTGACCAAACTGCGTACCCATGAACTCTGGGCGAGTTTTCTGACTTATGTCGACAACACATCGCCAGAGCTGCCTGAACCACAAATGTGATGCGGCCAACTTTTTAGACCTTGGAATATATAGAATGAAACAATCAATTGTTCATATCGCACTAGTTGTTCGGGACTATGATGAGGCGTTAGATTTTTACATCAACAAACTTAAGTTTGAGCTGATAGAAGATACGTATCAACCAGAGCAAGATAAGCGTTGGGTGGTGGTGTCACCGCCAGGCTCTCAAGGTGTGACGCTGTTGCTGGCTAGAGCATCCAAACCAGAGCAGCTTTCATATATCGGTAACCAGTCCGGCGGACGGGTATTTCTGTTTCTCAATACCGATGACTTCTGGCGCGATTATAATCGCATGGTGGCAGACGGTATCGAATTTGTTCGCGATCCTCAGCAGCAAGAGTACGGCACGGTCGCCGTGTTTCGCGATCTGTATGGCAACTTATGGGATTTATTGCAGTTAAACGATAGTCATCCTATTTTGGCCAGAACACAATAAAATCAAGTCATCTACATTAAGTTGGCCTCCATGCGGAGGCCTTTCTTTTATTATTTCGGCGTCTTAAGGGAACCTTAAGTTTTGTTCATTAGCATCAGGTTGAATAATTCAACGACAAGGAACGATCTAATGAAGCGAATCACTCTTGGCTTGGCTTTCTGTATTTTATTTGGCAGTTCATCGGTAGCGTTGGCTGACCCAACCTGTACAGCGCAGCCAGAGGTACAGTGGCTCTCCATCGAAGATGCTAAATCGAAAGTAGAAGAAATGGGGTACCGAATTAAAGAGTTTAAGAAGACCGGTACGGGTTGCTACGAGTTGTATGGTTACACTGCCAAAGACAAGCGGATAGAGATTTATTTCGACCCGACCAATATGAACAAAGTAAAGGTCGAGATGGATGACTGAGTCGTTTAAATGGGATTGGGTCGTGAAAGCGACCCATTGGACTTCTGCAATACTTTTTATGGCGAATTTCTTTGTTCTTGAAGAGGGCGGTCAGTGGCACGAATGGGCGGGTTATCTCATCTTGATCAGTGTGATCGTCCGTTTGATATGGGGGATGCTCACGGCATCGCCGGCGCGTTTAAGCCACTTTGCTCCCAATCCAGCAAAGGCTGTCCGTCATTTGATGGATGTGTATCTGTTTCGTCAAGACAAACATAATGGACATAATCCCGCTGGCGCCATCATGGTCTGGGTATTGTGGAGCTTGCTGATCGCGACCGATAGCTCGGGGTGGGGGATGGAAACGGACTATTTTGGGGCTCTGACTGGTTAGAAGAGGTACATGAAACCTTAGCGAATCTGACGATGGTTGCTGTTGCCATTCATGTGGCTGCTGTCATTCTCATGACCAAGCTGACCAGAAAAGCGTACCTAAGGTCAATGTTACCTTGATCACAGACAACATTGACTCCTCTACTGAGCCCAACTGAAATCAATGCTTGGACGGAGTATCGGCCAAACGGCTGACTCAGATGAAATAGCCAGCAATGATCAGCGTACTGACCAGAGTCGACCCGACGATAATGGCGATCAGGGCATCTACAGCCATATGTTGATCACCGCGAGAGCGGTAGAGCCATAAGCCAAGCCCCACAAAAAGCAGGATGTCCAATAAGCCGTGTGTCACCCAATGGTGACCTGTGATGACAGCCAGAACATGATGCACACTCTCGCTGCTTTCCTTAATCACCACAAGCAGCGCACTAAATACGCTGGTTAACGCGTAGGAAAGACCGAATGCAGCGGAAAACGCACCGACGTGATCGGCTTTCGATGTTTTTTCTTGATTTGCGTGTTCGTCAGACATGATTGCGATCCTTCTGTTAGGTGGCGAGTAAGGCGGCTTTGACACCCATGGTGATCACCGCGCCCGAGCCTTCCATCGCCAGCGTGAGGATGATGATGAGAGCCGATGTCCAAAGGGTTAACTTCCTTTTAGACGAGTGGCTGGACGTGTCACAAAGCGACATCATAGGCAGAAAGGTAGAGAGCAATAACAACATCAGAAACAGATGCTCTTTGGTTTCCATGACAAAGGAGTGCGCAAACGGCCAGGGGCCTGCTTTGATCAGTGCTTTGTCACCGCCGTAGTGAACCACATACCAATATCCACCCGCGACATAGGCTAGCCACATGAATACCGCGACCAGTGAACTTGACGTTTTGATTCGCGATGAGCTTGCATCTGAAGAGTTCAATGTATCGACGAAAACCCACACCGCAGCAATCAGTGCGAGAATCCCGAACATCGGATGCAACATAAGTATGAGTTCTTTGGACATATCACGCTCCTTTGTGACTATCCGGTGTGGTAGCCATACACAACTTGATTACCAACTTAATACCCTTAGAATTTAGCAGGGTATTGGCAGTGTTCAACGATTTGAGCGTATATAAATCAGAATATCAGTTGGACTTATTTGACATTGAAGTCATTTTATTGATTTTAATCAGAGGCTTATCTTGATATTTTCCTATATTTTGGCAGGGTGTGACTAACGGGTCAGGGGCGGAGCAGGCAAGGTGATAGCAAACGCTTTACCTCGATGCGTTGCATCACCTTGAACGGTACCTGTACTACCTATTGCGGGTATTAAGCGGATTCTGCTGCGGTAGGGTCTATTACGGACTTGACTTCGTTGACCTGATTTACCGGGAACTCACCCATTTCTGCGTGTTTTCGAATCAGAGATTCATCTTCAGAAATGAAAATGCAGTAAATCTTATTGGGCGTGACGAAGGTTTCCAGCCACTGAATCTTCGGCCCTAACGTTTCGAGTACACTGCATGATTTTTGCGAAATACCTTTCAGTTCTTCGGCTGAGAGATCTCCCGCTCCTTCAACTTCTCTTTCAATCACGAATTTAGGCATAACGGCCTCCTTAGGTTCACGTAAAGTTTAGTTCAAAAGTCTTGGTTGACTGCTGTAAGGTTGGATTCACGGGTAGCGAAAATGAGACAGCGGCGATGAAGAATGAGGAACGCGGCACATTATGACGGCGTTTGATGATTGCGGCGGTTATGCTGTGTGCCGCTTTATAAATTGCTTTAGTTCAGACACGGACCGGATCACATGCAAGGACTTGTCGACTGACAATTTCTCGAGGTTGAACATAAATTCATGATTCCAGAATGCCGGGCAACGCTTCAGTGTTTTGTAACTTTGCCATGTGCCTTTCACGACAGAACTTCCCTCTGGCCAACCTTCGGGTTTGACGAATAGCCCTTTCAGTAGTCGCTTTGTGACCAGCCAGTAACTGGTTAGATAGGGCAGATCAATGTAAACCAGCGTATCTGCAGACTCCAGCCGTTGATGAAAGGATGCCAAGGGTCCGAAGCCATCAATGATCCAGTAGTCAGATGTGAGTATGGCGTCGTGGACTTGGTCGAACGTTTGTCGATCGATCTGCTCCCCATTTTTCTGATAGACGATGGAGTCCAACTGGTGCAATGGAATGCCGGTTGAGTGTGCGAGCGCTTTGCTCAACGTCGATTTTCCACTCCCTGGTTTTCCGAAAACTGCAATTCTCTTCATATTACCTCCTTTTGATCTCGTATACCCAGAGGCAGAAACAACAAACCCACCTCTTTAGGTGGGTTTGCGAACTTTACCGCGCGTCAGAACTCCCACCATTCCTACGGAATGATGATAATTCGAACGGTTGGCTGAGTAAGATTTGTTTCCATATATCCATCGTCGTTTGTTGGCGCTGGGTTGTCAAACCCTTAACATTCAGTGGTCTGAAGGAGTGTCTGGCTTGCGTTGACTGTATTGAACAAGCTTATCACTGATTGTGTACCAACTCGCTTTCGAGTCGACAAAAATATGATACTGAGGGGTGATCCCAGGATCGCCTTCAACGGTACCCAGAGTGATGCTGGTGATCTGGCCATTGTCCATGCCAGCTAAAGTGGCGCCACACACTCGACAGAAACACCACCCGCCACCATTGGCTGTTTCATAGCACTCTACCAGTTCACTCCCGCTTAACCAGGTAAAATTACTGGGTGTGACACTCGCGTATGTCGCGAAGGCTGAACCGTGTTGGCGTCGGCACATCGAACAATGGCAATGACTGGCATTGTGTAACGGGCCATTGATCTGATAACGCACCTGTTCACACAAACATTTGCCTGTGACTTTCATGTCGATACCCTCTGCTTATGGCGCCGCTGAAGCCACGAGGTTATTACCGTTAGAACTCTGGGTGTTGGCAAAACTGCTTCGCTGAATCGCCGATTGTTAACCAACTTGGCTTTTCAGCTACAAACTCGTGGAACGAGTTCTCAAGCGCAATCTCATCATCAATGCAGTTGGCCACAATCGGGAATGAGTCACTTGTCGATAGTACTTCACCCAGAGCGGACCCGCACACTGAACAAAAACATCGATCGTACTGATAGGGCGGTTCGGCCTTGTAGGTTGTAATCTTGTCCAGACCCCGCGTGATGTGAAAGGATTCTGACTTTACAAACACCAAGGTGCTTGCACCAACTTTCCGACATCGTGTGCAATGGCATGTTCCCATCATCGTTGGGGTATCGCTCAGCTCAAATTGAACAGCGCCACAGCAGCAACTTCCTTTTATCATTTTAATTCTCCCAGCCTTGAAATCATATTAAGCGCGGATTGATCTGCGTCGTTGCTACAAATACTAGAACTAATTACTGTATAAATCAACAGTGAGTCATGACGAGGAAATGCGCTTGTCAGTCGAGAGGGATGCGGTAGAGTTCACTGACGGGCTGATGCACAAAGTAAGCCCAAATATGTTCAAACACCTGATGTTGACTTGGAAATGGAGCTAGTGCTTTCGCTTCTGCTAACGTACACCACCTGAACTCTGTGTGTTCATCATTGAGCTTAACGGCTTGGTTCGCTTCACATAACACGACAAAAACAGGAATAAGCTCGATTACATTGGCATCCGATTCATAGAACTGTTCGATGTATTGAGCGTTGTAAAGGGACGATACGTTTATCTGGGTTTCTTCCCGAAACTCGCGGACAATCGCTTGCCATCCGGTCTCGCCTTCTTCAATTGAGCCTGCGACGTGACACCAATAGTCACCTTTAACTCTTTTCATCAGTAGCATCTGCGTGACACCATCCACTTCGGATAATGCTACGCCTGAGACAACGGAGGTCTTAATTGGGATCATGGTCGGTACCTGTACGAATGGATTGTTTAATAATCTGGACAGTATTGTATCTAAAGAAAACCATATTCACTCAAGCAAGCCTCTCTGCTCTCCCTTAGTACAAAAAACCAGTCATTTAAGAGATGGTTTTGAAGGGGTATGGCTAGGCAAATCCTGTCAAAATAACAAAAGATCCAATTACTGTATAAATATCCCTCTAAACCTATAGAATTTGGCTGGTGGCCGAGTGAGCATAGACGTTTAGGTATAAATTATTGAGCAGCGCCAAGAATTCACAATGTCACCCTGAATTAAAATGTCGCGGGTTTGGCCTTCTTGAAAACTTCATAAGCTGCAGATTTATTGCCTAAGGCAAATATTGCTTATATTTGCCAAAAACCATGCTCAATGGAACCTAGAATATAGATAGCAAACTTACCTTTGCCCGGAATTTCTAGTGGTGGCACTGCGATTTCAGCACCTTGAGTTTCAATGTCGGACACTGCTTTTTCAATGTTGTCGACAAGCCAATATGGGCGGACAACCGGCGTTTCGTTCTCCCTCAGTGGTGCACGAACACCAACAATACTGCCATCTGAGAGTATGCTTGTTTTCGCGCCACCTAGCATTTCATCTGGTCCACTGAAGCTAATATTTTGAGCAAGCTCGTATGCTTTACAGACAGACTCAACGTCTGGAGATACGATTTCGAGGTAGTGTACTTTCATATTTACTCCTTTCTATATTTCTGTTGGGTTCTTTAAAACACCTAACGCAGCGTTAAGTAGTGAACAACATTTCTGAAGCTTCTCGCAGCTGAGCAGCTTTTTCTACGTTACCGAAAAGTGGAATGCTTCTACCTAGAATTATAGGAACTCTTTTAAGCCGAACGCGCCATGCGTTGCGAATCACTTTGAAATGCTTTGTTAGATCACGCTGTATCGCATAAGAACAGAGCCTGAATCTAACGTTCTGGAAACCAACAGGTTTAAATTGATTCTCCTTTTCAAACCACTGAAAGCTCGAGGCCCTTCAACACCAATATATGGCTGAGCAAGGATGTGAATTTCATTGATAAGTCCTTCGTTCAACAAGCTTGACGTAAGGCAGGGGCTGCCAAAAATAACTACAGTCCCTTGTATCTTCTCTAATTCTTGAACAACGTTGTTAAGGTTAACTCCTGGTATATGACGCGTGTTCCGCCAGGACAAATCAACCGGTAGGCTTGACACAACGAGTTTTGAAACCTGATTAAATGCTTTTGCTAGCGTCTGTGTGGCTTCAGGTAAGTCTTTTACATTTGTAGCACCGGGCCAGAATTGCATAAACAAATCAAAGGTGTTCCGACCGAAAAGTAATGCTTCAGCTGACAAAGTCAGGTCGATTGCGTAATGATGATGACTATTATCAACCGCGCTATCCAAATGATGGCACAATCCACTCGCTGTAGTGTTAATAGAGCTAATTACATATGCCATTGCTACCTCCCTGTCTATAGAAGTACCAGTACTATATAGTAGTCGGAGCGGAAGCCTATAATTCGACATCTGCGATCTGACGCCGCGTTAAGGCGTGATGCAATGCCTGTCAAACTGTTACGAGAAACTGGACAGTGTTGTGGAATCGCTGAGCGCTTTTTATAAGCGTGTTTTCGTTGACTACGTTTTATCCAAACTTTTCTTCGTACAACGTAATGACTCTCTGATACTTTTTGATTGTATCGTTGTTAGTTGTTGAGACTAAGAGACCTAGCAACAACGATGTCGCGTCTTTGTGCCGTCTCGTGTTATACAAATACATCGCATAAAAAGGCTTCACTTAATTGAATCTGGATATTCATTCAAGACTTGCTCAAAGTAACTCAGTGGTTCTTCTTACGCGCCAAGACTCCTATAAGTGCTAAGGATCAAAACTTAACGGTAACTCCTTCCATAACATGTCGTTCTTACCTGCGTAGATCCTTGTGGTTTTTCCGTTTGCATCAGTAATGCGTATTGTCGCGCTTTCTCCCTAAAGCGTCGAAGGGCTTGCTGATTTTTTGTGAACAATAATAGGGGTAAAGAAGGCGAGCAGTTATCGAAAGGCCAACGGTCTCTTTTATCGACTTAGTTACTGGTATCGCCAAAAACGAAGAATCTGACTTCTTCCCCTTTTCGCGACGGCTATAGGACGTCCTTTAGAACCAACTTTAACGTATAGCTACACCACAAAGACAGGTGGGTTAATTTTAAGTGTTTAAGATATCGAGGTTTTTTAGGCCTTAGAAAGGCGACAGCCCGATGTTGGTAGAACTGGTGCCGAATTTGGAAAATAACAAATTAAAACATGTAGTTATACAAAAAATTTTGTGATTTTAAGCACGCTCAAAAGTACAAAATGCCTTATCCCGAACATCTTTATAAATCATAGGTTTAGGATCTTAGATACTACTGTATAACTACACCCCTAAACCTATGAAATGTGCTGGTGGATTTATACTCAATCCACTACGTTTCGGTAAGAGCTATTGGACAGCGGAAAGAATCCACTCCGTCCAACCTTGCCCCCAACCGGCAGAGTCTGGAACCTTATAAACGCCAGAGCTCTTCAAAAGTGATATGCCCTTGTTTACGTTGCAGAGGCTAGAATCCCTATCTTCTGACGAAACTGAATTTTCAACATCTGATCCTAAGTAAAATGTTATACCTTCACCCAGCTCAGAGTCGTAATCACAACTCTCATAATTGGTGCTGTATGAAAGGCTGGAGCTAGTCATTTGTGTTTGACCGCACTTCAGGTTCAATTCGGGACAACTGGCAAGGCTGAGTCTCACGACCTTTCCTTTGTTGTCTTCTAGAAACTTATCTAGTCTGAGAATGCCTTCGCGGTCTCGAACGGTTAGTTCTAGTTCGTTCTCAACAATGACTTTGGGTTGAACGAGTTGTTTTTGCTGATTTACTTGGTTAGCAAAGTGTTTATCCTTTAGGGTTTGACAATAGCTGGAACTGTACCAATCTGTGAACAGTTCTTTTTGATATCGTCCAGAAGTGCTGCTGCCATAAGGTTCGTACTCATCTCGTGCTCTTTGGGCGACGCTTCGCATCAAACTTGAAGTGTCATTGATATTATGATCTTTAGTTATTTCCTCCATTTCTAGAAGCGCATATTTTTGCATATCTCTGTCATTAAAAATATCTGCCGACTTTGCACATTTATACGCTTCTAAGGCAGTATCTTCTACATCACTACAGCCTTGTATAGCCAATGTTGTTAAAGTTAATATAAGGCCAATGGTTCTACTTTTTAACATCAAATTATTTTCTCTATTTTATTTTTACTGGAATGTTGATATGTACTATTCGAACTTGTTCTGTTCCAGAATATAAATTTTTTTATTCAAAAAATTAAATACAGAATTTTCTACGGAGTACGTCGCATACGCTTACTCGGTGAAGAGGGGGCGTTTTTTAACAACCAAAGTTTCAAAGCATCAAGTGAGGCAATGGGTACACTTTGAACAATGTTCTCATCAGGGTGTTCAAACAGCAGCTCAAAACGCCCAGTTTCATTGCCAACCAAACTATGTAACCACTGAATGTACTTGTTGAAAGCAGTGAACTTAAGCCCTCTCTTACCTGCAAAGAACTCCGCTATATAATCCACATCAATAATGCGTGAAGCTATATTGGCTTCTTTTTCGAGACTTACACTGGCTTTAAATAAAGACTGATTGCAGACTTCATTACTATATATATTTATGTGAACATCGGGATTGTCCGCTTTAGTAGACCATGCAATATAGTGACAGTTAATATGCTGATTATAAGGAATTTTGGCACCCTGAAGAGTTTCACACAAAGTCTTCCTGAGTGGCTTGTCGTTTTCGCTTACAATATCACCCACCTTATACTTAAACTCAAATATCGCGAATCTTGTACCTTCTGTAATAAAAAAGTCCGCACCCAGCTCGCGGTCTTGTCCGTCTAAAGGAGCAGAAATTAGCGTTTTTTTCTCTCTTCTTGCTAACTTCTCCACCCGCTTTCTAAAAATTTCTATTACAGAGTCTTCATGCTTACGCCTTAGCTTATCTTCCAGTTCTTTGAGAATCTGACTTATTTTTTCTTCACTATCCACAACTAATCACCTTTGATATATAGTTACTAAGAAACGTCTCGTTAAGGGGTAGCAAAGCTGCCGCTTGACCTGAACTATTAAGTCGTCAATACAAAACCCAAACTTTAAACTAAAAACGCCGCGCGCTACGAATCACTCTTAAACAGTTTGTTATATTTTTTCTTCGATGATGGCTTTTGCTGCTTCTTTTAACAGGATATTTTTCTGTTCTTCAAGTGATTTTTTAGCCTCAGGACATGTAGTGATCGCCATAATTTGATCCAAATACTTAATCTTTTTTGTATAGTCACGTTCAAGAAGAATCAAACTTACTTCATATCTACTGAAAGCCAGACCTAGAGTTATCAAATACGAGGCTAAGCCAGCTACAAAGGATATCGTTTGCTCGGTGACATAAGGTGTGAAAGCTGAATTTATAGGAAGAGTCTTCGACCAAGTAAGAATAATAAAAGTTATCACGCCAGTTATAGCCGCACCACTTAACAGATCAGACTTTTTGATACTTTTTGCTTGTTGAGGCAGCTGTTCAGACATGCTTACCTCCCTTGTGGGCTTTTACTAATTCCCAAAGAGGGTCGTCTGGATAAAGGTATAGCACATTAGTTTTCTTACAGCCGAACTGATCAATGACTACTACTCGGACCTTTCTTGTCTTGAGTCGGTGCACCACTAGTGGTGTTAAGTAGCGTAGAACTAATGCCGCAATTATTAGTAGTGACACAACTATAGAAGTTTCCACTGTTTTTCCTCGGCTGGTATGTGATCTTTAACCTTTGTAATAGTGTAATTGACAGTCGCTTTACCTGTCAGTTTAGTCTTCTCTTTGTACCAAACGCCTTCAACTTCTAGTAGATCATCTTTTGAAAATTTTTCTTGATTATCTGATACCCGTTTTAGAAATTTTGGATCTGTAATAGATACGGTGACACTATTCGAAGGGTTATCTTTTGAAATTAGCTTCCACTTAGACCTTGGATTATAACTAAGTGTTTCAACATAATAGAAGCCAAAAATTTCACCTTCCTCCACAATATGCTTATGACTTCTCCTCAATACTAGGTTGTTTTTGTCTTCTTTGGTTATCTGAATTTTCGGAGAAGATGAGATTCCATGATCGATCGTTAGAGTGTCGATTCCATCTTCAGTTAAGGGAGTAGCTATATCGCTAATAGCGGAACGAATTTTAGGGTTAGTTAGTATTGCACACTGTAGTTCATCTAGAACCACTTTTTCCCCATCAATATCGACTTCGAAACCATCAGCCGTATCCTTAATTACAATCTCTGTAGTAGCAAGGTCCATCTGTCTTAGTAGGTTTATGGAGTACTGGATGGAATTGAGCACTGAGCGACTTACAGAAACTGTTTCAATGGACTGTTGCGACTCCGACTCGGACGTAAACAGTTTTAACCACCACCAAAGAGAGCCTTCTTGAAACCCACCTTCTAATAAAATCTCGGTGTTAATTTTTGATTTATATATTCTATTCGCTTCTTTATATGCTTCGCGGTAAATAGTATCAAAGCCCTCGATACTTGCAGAAACATAAGATGCTTTCATTTGATGAGAACGGATTCTCTTACCTGAGCCGTCATAATGTATTTTTACTGACTGGTTGTTAATTAGTTCCATATTATTCCTTGAAAAATATAACGCTATGTTGAGGTGTGAGCAACGCAATACGATGTTTCTGCACACCACCTTAATCACCAAAATCAACGCATGGTAAAAATGCCACGCGTTGCGAATCCGTCTTAAAGCGTTTGTTAGCCCGTTGTATCGGTGAGCTGATAACCTATCGCTTTTTAGCACCAATATTTGTTGATACTACATAAACGTCACCCCTTAGTTTTGACTTAGAAAGTTCAAAACCTTCAAGGTAAGCAGACAACACAAAAACAGAATGTGGCACCCAATCGCCAATATCACTCTCTACCAGATGCTTAATCGTGTAAGAATCTACACTATGTTTTAAATTTTTGAGTTTGTTTCGGTCAGCGAGCCACTCTCGGCACGGAACTATCATATTTGAAAATTTAACTATGTCTCTTTTCAGGTCATCTAGCGTTTCAGACGAATCAATCTGACCACATTGTTTCCAAAGCTCTTCCATTTCTTGGGTATATAGATTATCCATTTAATAAATCCTCTTTTGGGTCATTCAGATCGGAAAGTTTGATTTAAGGGCTAACGCCGTATTAAGGTGTGAGGCACGCTACCACTACACTCAAAATGGACGCCGTAAACACTAAACTTGACCCAAACCAAAAATGCCAAGCGTGCTGAATCACTCTTAAATTGTTTGTTAAGTGTGTTTTTCGAAGCGAGGTTCCTGCATTTCTTTAAACACTTCAGCCATAGAAACAATACGACTGTGAGGTGTTAATTTCGAATTTATATGGTTAATGAGTTCGTCCAGCGCTTTATACAGGTTCTCAAGCCATCGATCACAACCAATCGTATCGTAATACAGTGCCTCTTTATTATCTTTAAAGCTCCAAGTATCGAAACGGTATCTCAGACCTACTGGAAGTTGGTCAAGTTTCAACAAGTCATCTTTAAATGGTTCGAGAACTTCAGCTGGAATTTCTCCATCTAGTTTACGAACCATCTTTCCAATGTTGTGATCAAATTTTTCAATCCAGTTTACTAGTGTTTTTCCTTTACGTTCATTGTACGTGTAATAACAAACGATAGCTTTTAATGCTGACTCAATCCCCATGCGTAAATCCACAAAACACTTGGTTCTTCTTGATTTAGGGTCGTAAAATAGTGGGCCATCACTATCAATGCAGTACCGATATCTAATTTTAAAATCTATTGCATCATGTAGAAAGTGACTAGAAACTTCCAAATAGGTTGGTCTTGTATACTCTTTTTCTTCTGTCATACTTTAAATTTCACTCCATACACTTAACGCCCAATTAAGTAGTAAGCAACGCACTACAAAAGTCACCGCATTGCGCCGTAAACACATAACTCACCGCAAACCAAAATTGCCACGCGTTGCGAATCTGCTTAAATTGTTTGTTATGTGATTTAGTTGAATACAACAATAAAACCTGAATTTGATGTATAAACCGCAGCTTCAGGGCCAGTAAAGTCATTATCAAGAAGAGATACTCTTAGAGATGCTTGACCTGAGAACACCAGTAACAAAGAATCTTCTGCCACTTTTAGATCCACAACCTCACGGAAAACCAAAGACTTCATCCCATCGCATCCACTAAGTGTAATTGGGTTGTGAACCACTAGTCGGCCAGAGCTAAACTTTAACGATGATAAGCCAACACCCTCAACTCTACTCAGCTTGGAACCAATTAATTCCGTAATTCCGTACATTTAGCCTCCAATCACATAACGCCGCGTTAAGTAGTGAGCAACGCTACTACTAACCCCAAACCATTGCACCGTAAACACCTAAACTCAACTTGGACTGAGAATGCCGAGCGTTGCGAATCTGTCTTAAACGCTTTGTTATAAATCCTTTAACGTCCTTACTTTAAGAACTTCTCGCCCCCAATCGGTGTCACGTTCAAGATGAGTTAGAAGTTCGTAAAGCTGCGTCGGATTGTTAGTTATAACTCTGAATTTAGGGTCATTTACGAATCTAGCCGATAACGTATTGTTAAAAAGCTCTCCATACACCTCATTTTGCATACAAACTAAAAAATCATGGGTATAAAATAGGCACTGATTCGTAGTCCAAAACATAGTATCTAAAAACTCGATTTCAGATGAACCAAATTGAGTCTTAACCATTTTGTAGTGTTCCGATTGCAGTGCATATCTAGTGGCTCGAAATAGTAATGGGTTTATAATTTCGTTAGCTTCTAGAACTTTACACAGCCCCATCACAGTGTCTGTACAAGCTTTAACGATAACTAACCGTTCTTCTACATTTAAGACAGTTAAGTCACTTTTATTTTCGAGGTAGACCTTTTTAACATTGGCCGTTGAGCTTACCTCTTCACAGACGGATAAAGCTATTTGTGCTTTTTCAGAAATCAACTCAAATGCCTTGATCTGATGTTGTTTCTTGAACGTTTGTTTTCGCTCATCTTTGATATTTTGAATTTGTTTTCCAACTTGCTTAAAAGTCGAAAATATTGCTACCGCTGCTATAAACGGAGCAGAAAAGTCTTTCAGAATTGTATAAACATCCAATTGGAATAACCTCTCATTTCAACTTCAAGTTCAAATAGGATTTATAACGCCGCGTTAAGGGGTGCAGGCACGCAATACAAAGGCTACCGCACAGTGCCGTAACTACTGAACCCAACGCAAACTGAAAATGCCACGCGTGCCAAATCCCTCTTAAACGCTTTGTTAGGCATTTTCTGTTTCAGAATCCCACTTACCCGTTCTCAACTTTTGCTGAATAAAACGTCTCACTTTACTTTCAATTTCTTCATTGGACTCACTAAAAGGTCCTACTTCAGAACCGCAACTATCACACTTGTAAGAAATGGAATCTACGGCTGCATATGAAGAGGCATATTGGGGAAAGACTTGGTACTGGCAGCGGGTGCAACACGAATACAAATTATAGATTTCTCCGCCATTGGAACCAAAAGTCCAGTGCCACTCTAGACCAAAAAATTGGTCAGATGTGTAACTTTTCCAAGTTTTATTTCCTGAGCTAGGCAAAAAGATCTCTTTCATAATTAGCAGTAACACAATTATTGTAATAACTGTACATATCCCCATGATACCGATTAACCAATTAGGAATTTCTGTAGCATTCAACAAATAATTAAAACCTTTAACGAAAACCAGCTTAATGCTTGGCCACCAATCCAAAAAATAGGTTAATATTGCACCAAACAGCGCCAGTAAACCTGTAGCTATAATTTTACTCCAAACAGGATCTTTCCAAATTTTACCAATCAACTAGTTTTCCTCGTTATATGCCTAACGCTATTTAGACAGCCAAACGCCATTTAATATGCAACTAGATTGCCACCTTTTGTCTGTAGCGACAACCAACACTTCCATCAAATCAATGAACTACGATATCGATCAAAAAATTATACAGATTGTAATCTGCTAATTTTGCTTTTGGTCACATTTAGAATGCATAGGCAAAAGTGCCGGAGGGGAGGGAAATGAATTAATAGGCTGTTCGTTGTATATTTTCTACTGGATCAAAACTTAACAGTAATTGGTGTGGCCTCATTCCAAACAATGTCTCTCTTTCCAGTATAGATCTTGGTGGTCTTTTCGTTTGCATGAGCCATTCGGATTGTGGCGCTTTCACCCAAAGCCTCAATGAGGTTGGCTGATAGCCTACGAATTTCATGATAAGTAGGGCGCTCAGATTTATCTAACTCAGAAAAAAGTCCAATCTTGTCTCGCACTTTGCTGAACTCTCTGCTGATGTTGTGGTGATGCACTTGATAAGGGTGCGTGCACTCTTTTGCGATCCCACGTTGAGACGGAGGCGGCTTTTTGTGAACTATGTAGGGGCAAAGTAGGCGATCGGTTTTCGAAAGATCTACGATCTCTTTTATTGCTTCAGTCACTGGTATTGCTACAAATGAAGAGTCTGACTTCTTCACTTTTTCGCGATGGATATAGAGGGTGCCGAAGATCGGGCAACCGTCTACTTCTTTGGTTGTGTCATACCAAACAATGCCACAAACGCCTTCCTTTGGTTCGCTGATCTTGTACTTAATCCGATAAACTTCTCTAACAGCATGAGTCGTTTGGAGTGATAGTGACATTGCGACCTTCAGGAACAAAGGGGCAGCAGCGTATATCTGCTCATAGTCAGAAACCGTTAAATCACGACGCTTCTTCTTAAAGTCTTCTTTGGTAACCTTCTTCATTTTCTTCTGAAGCATGAAGTTGAAGTCCACAGCGCTTTCATCGGCCAAGTAAGAGAAAACCTTTTTTAGGTTTGAAACTTTGCCGTTGAATGTCCGCTTGGCCGAATCGCCATACTCATCGCTAAGGAACTGATTTAGGTGCGCCAACGTTAGTGTTTTAGTATTCACTTCGCCCAGAGCTTCTTCCAGTTTTGCGCACTCGTTGATGAACTTGCTCAGTACTCCTGCAGACAAGTCTTCTTCCGACTTTACTCTATTAATTACGATTGGCAGCCACTCTTTTAGAGGTTTATCAAAGCGATCGCGTCTTTGAGTTGCTGAGCTATATTTTGACGTTGACTCTAAACTAAATACGGAATCGTAGGAGCGATGCTTTGTGTTGTACGCCATGGCGGCTTGAATTGCCTGGTATTCTGTCGTTCCTACAGGAAACAACTTCATCGCACCATCTATCGTTTTAAAGCGGAAACGAGTTTTCCCTTTGTGTTGTACTTTTAAAAGGAACTCTGGGTAATGAGAGGTACCTTTGCTTCTACGACGCGCCGCCACTGATCAAGACTCCAAAAAGCTTAGTAATTCGTTGGTTTTATCTGCTGGGCTGGTATCGTCTTTAACAATTACCATGTAGGTGCCCGTTGGTGTGGTAGTACCTGGTATCTTTCCGGTTTTTATCCAGTTAACCACAGTGGCTTTTGTGATATCTGAACCCGGCCAGAACTCTTCTAGATATTGTTTAGGTTTGATGATTCTCATAAATCACCTCGCAGTGTGTATTTACAGAACAAACAATCGTATGGTCAACCACCAACACATAAAGGTATGGTGGTTGACCGATTCATTTCTTTGTTAATCCAGAGTAGGGATTGAAGTGCTGATTCTTCTTGCTGCTCTTCGGTGCATTTCGGTTTCTAAAGAAGTATGCCGATGATCCGTTTAGCTTTCCGTCTTCAATAGCTGCCATTTCTTGTTGAAACTCGATCTCATTGAGCCGCCTAACAACGTCAGGGCTTCGTTTTTTAAGCTGTGGGTGAATGCTATTTTGTGGGCGTAAAGCCATCACTCCTTCCACTGCCTTCTGGATTTCATCGTGATCCATCATGTTGCTTCCTCACATAATCGCTGCTGCATCACGAGCAAACATGTTCAGGAACTCGGGAGTGATGGTTATCTCTGCTGGACACTCACGGCTGATTCCCCAGCCGTTACTTTCGTTTTCTGGCTTTACCAGAGTCAGGTTTCTAACCTGGCATAAGAGCTGTCTACTGAAGTAGGGTTCTGATGTAGTTACTTTTCCGTATTGGGTATCAATGGTTGCCGCCATGGATATTTCCTCGCAAGACGCGCCCTCACGGAGAGGGCGCGGTGATCATTAAGACGTAAATGAACCGATGAACGTATCAATCTCGATATCTTCATCTTTGAAACAGGCTTGGAGTTTGGTTTGGAACTCTTCGCCCATTTGCTCTTGATGTTGCTCCATCTTCTTGATACGTAAGATCAGAGTTTCATTTCCGATGGTGCTCATGCGCATTTCAAATGTCCGCTCTGCTAAACCGAGGAACGGCTCACACGTGAAATTGAAAACGGCTGGCATCGGAAATTCTTCCTTTGTACGGACTGCAATCGACTCATATTCCGACTGATGATGACTAAAGTCATCCACGTTCGATTCTCGGCCAGCTTTAGCTTCAAACTTCATATTGCGAATGGCTGCTGACGCGACGGCATTCTCGATGAGATCACCAGTGGTCGAGAACACTTGAATAAAGTCGCTGTAATCTTCGACCCACTCTGCCAGCTTCTTTTGCCCCAATCGTTCTTCATTGATGCTTATCAAAGCGTTAAAGGCCGCTGTTTTACGTAGCGCTAGTTTTGCCTGATGCTTACAATGACCAGGATGTGATTGAGTACCAAGGTCGAAGATAGTCTGTGCTGCCATGTTGTCTGCATTGATGAAACATTGATTGCCAACCAGTTGGTACTGTTCGTGGTAACGAACAAACTCATCAATATTGGCAGTTTGCATGACACCGCGGAACTGATTGCGATTAAGCATGTATTTTTCCAGATCATGCAGAGATAACGATTCTGGTAAAGCCGCTACTGGGAACCCGACTGCATTAAGTTGTTTAAGAAACTCAGGTGTATTGGCTGTTTCCTGAATCTGCTGAATGGCTGATTTATCCATGTTGTTTTTCTCTTTATCAGTGAGTTAAAAGTTGAGGGGATTAGCCGCGAACTTCGCGTAGCATGCCTTCTTCGATAGCCGTTTGGCCGTGAATGTCTTCTTTTGGTCGGTCGTAGGTCAGTTTGCCGCCTTTCCCTACGTATGCGATTGAGGTGTACTGGAAGTCTTCGCTTTTGGTACCGAAGCCTGTTTTGGGCTCTTTCACCGACATGTTGACGGTGATTTCGACCATTTCATTGTTGGTACCCATCGGTTTTAGCTTGAGATCCATCTTCACATTCCCTTGCTTATCACTGTATGAGACAGCACGGGCGACGTTCGATAGCGCCAAACCAACGACATTAGAAATAACGCCGCCGTCGAGTTCCTGCATCAGTTTAGGGAAGTTGGTGGTTCGGTCCTCAAGACTGAGGTTGCCTGCTTCTTGCTTTGACATGTGTTTTCCTCGCTGTTAGTTCGTGAACTAAATGAACGAAGTAAATGTACCATAAGTACAATTGTTGTAAAGTACTAAAAGTTCATTTTTGAATGTGTGAACTTGTAGGGATAAAAAAACCGCCATAAAGGCGGTCTTAAATGTTGAGTAACTAGATGCTTAAATACCGAGTTCTGTACTCATGTATTCTGAAAAGTCACAATATGTTTTGTGTCTGGCAGTTGTTATTTGGATTATTTTATCTGTATAAAACGTACGCCAATCATCTCTCATATGGCACATAGCTCTGATAGTCAGTTCACCATAATAGTTTGGCATAATACCGTAGATGGTAATATCTCGTTCTGTTACTTCACCATTTCGATCGGAATATACAATGGTAGCTTTACGCTTTCCTTGCCACAGTATGTCATTTCGCTTGTCCCAAGGCTTCGTATTAAATAGTCGAATGGCTTCATCGTCATGAGTTTCGCTATATGGAGAAATGGTGACAGAGTCTACCTTTTCCCAACCTTGCCAACGATTTTCGCCTGGCTTAAGTTTTGGCTGTGCTGTAACTTTTTTCTTCCAAAATTTTATAGAAAATAGAATTGCTAATACTGTGGCTATTAGCCAAATCAATACACCAAAGCCAGCAGAAAAATTAACAACGGCGATGACGAGAGAAACTAATGAAATAGATATAGCCATTAACAATGATGCTAAAAACCATTTAAATTTTTCCATTATTTATCCATCAATAAGCAGTTATAGAAGAACGGAGTACCAGAACACGCGGCCTACAATAGTAATCTTCTGCTCTTGTATCTGTTGTTCTGTATATTCTCTGGGTGGGTATTCCATCTCATTAAAACTGTAAATTCTTAACCCTCCACCGGGCAAGCTATACAGTTTTTTTATAAACAGTTCACCGTTGTGGTTGATTGCAAAGATCTTTCCATCTGTAAGTTTCTTGTTTCCACAGTCAATACCAACAGTAGAGCCATCGGGCAGAACTGGCTCCATACTATCGCCGTGCACGGCGACACACTTAGCGTTTTCTGGGGATACGTTATATCTCCGTAAGGTCGACTTGGCGAAACGAAGACGATAGCCTTTATCGTGCTCAGCATCTGTAACGAATCCATTGCCAGCAGATAGCTTTACATCCGACAAAAATGGAATAGCAACTTCATCATCGCCAAGTGGTGTGCTGCTATCCCAAACTTGCATATTGCCAAGGATCTCGGCATTTCCTTTATGTGCTCGCTCTTCCTTGCCATATTGCAACCAATACAAGCTCACGCCTAAAAAATCAGCTAGTTCAGCCATCTTATTTTGACGTGGCATAGACTCTGCGTTTAGCCACTTGCTTACAGCTTTAGGTGTCACTCCTAGCCTTTTTGCAAGAATGACCCCGCGTCCGTGTTCTTCAATCCCAGATTTACTGCAGGCCTGTGCGAGCCTTTGGGAGAAGTCTGATCGCACATTTTCACTATGAACCATAGGTTCAATAATAAGATCTCTTGCATGTACTATCAGTTCCGTCATAATATGTACCAAATGTTCATTTGTTGGGGTGAGGGTATGTTAAAAGAGGCGATTAGCTCAATTGGTTCTCAAAAAATCGCTGAGCGATGTCAGGTCAGTGTCCGTGCAGTTTACAAATGGAGTGCGAGGGGAGTTCTGCCACGGACGGAGTACACCGGTGAAACAAACTATGCAGAACAAATAGAAGACTTATCCAACGGTCAGTACAAGAAAGACCAGCTACTGAAATTACCTCGATAAGTTAATTCTTTCAGACTTTCTGAAAATGTTTAACCACCAATCAAAGGAGCAAATGGTGAATAAGAAAGAGATGGTCAACCGAACCATTGCAGGTGTCACTGGCGGCAAAGAAGCGGTCGCGGCGGTGTTGGGGATGTCTGTCGACAGCTTCAACAATCACCTTTACGAGAAAAAGGGCTCTCGTTTCTTCAGCGTAGATGAGCTGGTGGAGATGGCAGACCTAACGGAATCCACCTATGTAGCTGAGTATTTCGCGGAGCGGGTAGGGCATATGGTTATCGAGAAGCCAATTCCGGCTGAACTGGATAACGTGGATATGTTTGATTGCCACCTTCAACTGAATGCGGTTAAAGGTGTTTTAGACAAAACGATCAATGAAGCAAAGTCCGATGGTGTTTTTGATGCCCGGGAACGCAAAGTGATAAAGGCACTTAAGAACGAGTACCAGGCGATGTTCGAAACATTCATGCTCAAGTTAGACAGTTTGTATTCGGAGGAAAAATGAAGACAAGAGCGTTTTGGGAAACGGTAGAGCAGATGTCGATGATGACGTTAAACACTTGTCGAGTTGCATCACATCAAGGTCAGAGTACAGAGACATTTGAGCGGGAGCAGATTCAGTTTCTGAAAGAGAAGTGTGAGCGACACTTGCGCGTCTTAGATGAAGAGAATGAGTTGGCTTTAAACCGCGGCAACGGTTTAAAGCCGAGTGAAAAACCTTGCGAGGAAATTTCACATACCACTTCGGAGAAGCAGTAATGGGAAGCATAGCACTAAGAGCTCGCATAGAGAACCACCAATGGCGTTTGTTCAAGGTGGAAAAGGGGATGCGTACAGAAATCACGCACGATGAGCTGGCGGATTTGTTTGAGGCAAAGCGGATATACGTTAAGGCAGTTTATGAGGGGTTGAATTGTGGCTAAGAAGGATCGTATTGAGCGTGACTTTTATCCAACACCTCCATGGTGTGTAAAGGCGCTCATGGGTTGCATTGAATTAAAAAGCTCTGATGTTTTGCTGGAGCCATGTCGTGGGAACGGCCGAATTACGAATGAACTCCCTGCCGGCCACCAAGTGAAATGGGCTGAAATCGCAGATAGCGTGGATTATCTCACCCCTGGCAGTGACTTAACCGCAGACGTGATTATTACCAATCCACCATTTAGTTTAGCTCTTGAGTTTATTGAAACCGCGCTTTCACGTGATTTGGCTCCTGACGGAACTATGTGTTTTTTATTACGGCTTTCGATGTTGGGTAGCAAGAGTCGGGCGGATTTTTGGCGAGAGTTTCCGTGGACAAACTTGTTGCTCCTGACTCCTCGACCATCGTTCGTACATGGCCGTAGCGATAACTCTGAGTATGCCTGGATATGTTGGGACAGGGGAAGTCGTATAAAACGCCCTGTATTCTGGACGTTGAAGAAGGAAGAGGTTTGTCATGACTAGATTGTTTGATGTTGTGCGAGAGCTATCTGGTCAGGGTTCGGTGATAAGCACACCTCGTCCTTACATTAAGTTCTGTGAAGGCAACCATACTCATGCGGCGGTACTGTCTCAATTGGTGTTTTGGTCCAGTACTAAACCGGATGGAGAGTGGTTTTATAAATCTAATGACGAGCTTGGTGAAGAGCTCTGTCTTTCAAGCGATCAGGTTCGTTACGCGATTCGACAACTGAAAAAGCGTCTGGAAGGGGTCATTCATAGCAAAGTTCGAAAGGCTAATGGGGTGCCAACCACTCACTATCAGATAGATGGCAACAAGTTGGTTGATCTGCTGTTCCCTAAAAACGAACCAAATTCCCAAATGGAAATGGGAAAATTACCAGATCGGCATGAGCCACAAATTAACGAGCACAATTCCCAAATGGATTCGGTAAATTTACCAGATGGAAATGGGATTTTTCCCAAATCGAATTGGGAAGATTACCAAAACCATGGAAGTGGGAATTTTACCGATTCCATTAACAGATCCAAACCAGATCCAAACGAACAGATCTCTGATGTTCCGAGCGAGCTCGAAACCGACGATAAAGCTGATCCGATTTTATTTGAGATCCCACTCAAAGGGAAAAGTGCGCTGCATCAAGTCACTCAATTTCAGGTCAGTGAGCTTCGGGAGCTTTACCCTGCGGTCGATGTGCCTCAGCAGATACGAAACATGATTGGCTGGTGCCAGGCTAACCCCACTCGGCAGAAAACCGCGTCCGGAATTAAGCGATTTATTCACTCATGGTTGTGCAAAGAGCAGGACAAAGGTTATGTCGTGTCAGCGCATCAACCGACGCAAAACTCGGACGAGAAAAGCGTTCTTAAACGGAAAATCCGCCAACTGGAGATGGATATCAACAACGAAAACTCGGCTTTGATTTCGTTTCAACAGCGTAAGTCGCCGGCATCGAATGAGGCCGTGAAGTCTGCTGAGCGAAAGTTGAAAACAATGATGGCCGAACGCGAAGAACTGATTAAACAACTTGGGAGGATAAATGGCGAGTGAGAAAGATCTGTTGCATGTGATGAAATCTCGTAAGCGGCTTTGGACTCCTGGTGAGCTCTGTCATGAGTTGGGTATCCATGTCTGTGAGCTTGTGCGATTGATCAATAAGGCTCGTAAAGCAGGTGTCGCTTTACGGTGTGAAAACGGAAGTATCACGGGATACACCAGTAAGTTTTGGCTGGCAGAGGTGGCTGAATGTTAGTGCTGCAACCGTTTGTTCAAGCTGATCTTGGATTGATGATGTTCAAGCCTGGTAAATCATTGCTGAGCGAGCTAGTAAAGATGAGTCAAGGGAACCGGGTGCTCATCATGCCACTGCCAGATGAACTGGTGAATGTACCAAGCGGTAAGTTAGATCGACCAGTGGTGAATTGTCATCCTCGTTCTGCACTGGATAGTGAGGAACTGCAGTCATTTTTTGCAAACTCAGAAGTACAGCGTCGTTTGGGAAACGACTTTGAATTTTGGCTGAAACGTATTCCACACTGCCAACTATCTGATGGGGACTATTGCGATAGCAATTTAACGATTTGCCAGAAAGAGCAGGGCGCACTTCGAATTTGTTGGCATCACGACAATCAGGAGCGAGCGAAACCAACGGTTCAAGCGGAAGCGATCGCAATGCGTAACTTGTATATTTGGGCCACTGCACGGATAAAGGTTCAGTTAAAGCTCGATGCCCGTCACTCACTGTCCTTGCCTGAGATCGGTTGGTGGAGCATTAAAAATAGAGTGTTCGAGCTTTTACCAAGTCGTGTAGCCGAGAAACTGTTGGCTAAACGTAACTGCAGCCGTTCTGTTATGGTTGGTGGTAAGCGTGACACCGACGATCGCTTTCAGAAAAGTCCTTCTGACACTGTTCGCGAGTTGTCTAAGCCTCTGATTGAAATGCTGGTGGATGATCAGCCACCAGCGATGTTTATGTCGCGGCCAAAAGCAATCACCTGGCAATCAGAGAAATACCTGAAGTTCGTACGCTCTCTTCCTTGTGTCGTGACAGGCCAGACGGAAAATGTGGTGGCTCACCACCTTATCGGTCATGGTGAAGGGAAGTTGGGCGGAAAGGCACATGACCTGTTCACCATGCCATTGACTGCCGATGAACATCGTCGTTTCCACGATGATCCTAAAGGGTGGGAAGCGCGAAATGGTTCTCAGCTTTATCATGTAAAGCAGACAATTAAGACTGCATTAAACTTGGGGGGGTTGTACTGAGGTTTAATTTATAAATCCTTATGTAATTAGTCGGCATAACTTCGCTTAATAATTTTTGATTTCCTTAATATCACATAACGCTATAAATAAAATGAAACTAGCGTACTAGTCTATTGAACGACTAACTAAGAAAATTAGTTAGGTGTTGGTAAAGGTAAAATTTAAAAAAATGGAGCAATGTTATGGTTGATAAAATTAATGATCCTATGGGAGTTATGTCTGAAGGCTTACCTTTAAAGTCTTCCAAGCATTACGATGTTGGTGATGGTTGGAAGCTTGTTTATACTGGTGAAGAGTTTCGTCGCCCTAAGTCGCTAAAGCGTGTTGCGATTAGCCGCGTTGAAATAACATTCGACTCGGAGAAAAACCTAAATAAATTTCTTGAACTACTCAAAGAGTCTGATGATCGTCTAAGTAAAGTTCCAAACGATGAAGTGATGTATGATTGGCAAGCACCAAGAATGAAAGATCTAACGGTACGGTTTGGTGTTGCATGGTATGACAAAGATTTCTTCTATGAGAAAAAAGATGTCTACTTGTCTGATATGCATAAGAGTATTTTTAAAAAATTTGGTTCTAAGCCAGAGTTGATTCGAGTGGAGCATATTCCGTTGTAGTACTAATCGTGTGCTCATTTGATACTACGACATTGAGTAGTAAGTGACCCGGTGATCACTCCGGGTCACTGGTGTAGTTAGCAATTAAGCAGCGTTCTTTAGGTTGTTGTAATACTAAGTAAGACTCAGGATCGTATCAGCAGCTATGGCAGATAGGATTTTGTCAGCAGTCATTCCATAATCCAGTTGAGCATTATTTACTTTAAATTTGAAAAGTTGCCGTTCTTCAAGGTTTCAATCGTTTCTGTCTCTTATAACTATTATTAGTACTGGCTTTCTTCGAGAGGAGTCTACATGCGTGAGAACTTGAGAGCTTGTTTAGCTTTTATAGCCTATACCGCGTTGGGAGGGCATGCGAATTACATCATGGACATGGCCTCAAAGAAAAAGTTTGATATCAAAGGGACCGTCGGAAAAAACAATATCAGTGTGTATTACGAAGAGCTGCGGTGTTCGGTCACGGGGACCCGGAATCGCTTATATGATCATTGTGGAGCGCACGAAGTAGAGTTCTATCAATACGATCAGGATTTTTTTGGTTTGGATAAGAGCAATAGAGGTTTCTTTGAAGGACACGTAAATGTAGAAAGTGGGATCATTGATTTTTACGATAGCTTCGCTGGTGGATCATTTAAGTATAAAGTTCTATAAAAAAGCCCTATTAAAGATAAACCTTATAGGGCTAGACTCAAATCCAAGTTGTTGGCGTGTTTGGCTAGAAACACATGGTGATAATAATTTGAAAATGGATTCTAAGTCAACTCACTCTAAGTTATTTATTTTTATTAAGTTATACGTGTTTATGAATGAGTTGTGATAGCTGTGAATAGTGCTCAAATGGAGTAATAGACCAGAATTTGTCATAAGTTAGGGAGTGCAAAATATTCCCGGGTCTAAGATGAGGGGGTAATTCACATCGTTGGTTACGTATCGTAAGTAATCGACCGACGAATGTCTGGTCAAAGTGTTGTTCAATAATCATTAAATCAAGCTTCGTACCGCAGTGTGTTTTGAGCACAACTTTGTCTCCCAGAACTGGTTGGTATCCTAGTGATGGAAGCCCCAGTACTAAAGTTTCTTGACAGGTTTTAAGTAACTTCATAACGCTCTTCATCCGCGTAGACTCCTACATAACTACAACCCTTTCGCGTGTTTTATTTTCTTTATCTATGCATTTTTTCATATATCTCTTTAGTGGTAGATAATTGGAATTGTGCGATACGTTGCATATTTTGATCTGTGTTTCTAGACTGATATGTGTTGGTTTCCTATTAATAAGTTGTAATGTGTTCAGATTAACTCCAGTGAGGGAACTATGCGCAATGGAAGTGTGCTAGGTGAAGAGTCTGTATCGATAACGCCAAAGAGCGACGCATTAAAAGATCAATACCTCCAATACATAAATGATATTTCCAATGTTGATTTATTGTCTCACGAGGAAACGCTGTGCTTTGCAAGGAAAGCCAGAAGAGGAGATACGGCCGCGAGAGATGTGCTGATCGAGGCGAACTTGCGATTAGTCGTTAAAATTGCCCGTCAGTACTCGAAACGTACGACTTGCAGCCATAGCCTTCTGGATTTGATCGAAGAAGGGAATCTTGGTCTTATCCGTGCGATAGGCAAGTTCGACCCGGAGATGGGAAACCGTTTTTCGACTTATGCTGTTTGGTGGATCAAAGAGTTTATCGAAGCCTCTCTGCTCAATAAGGCGAGAACAGTTCGTTTACCTATTTATGTTCAAAAAGAAATCTTTAGGCTTTACCGAGAATCACAAGAAGTCACGAAAGAGCTAAATAGAGAACCAGCAGTATCAGAGATTGCAAAGAAGACAAATAGAGATGTTTCTGAGGTCAGCGAGCTGGTGGAACTTAGTGGTTTTATGCACACTAACTCAACTGTGGATGCGGATACAGCGCCTGTTTTGGCTCCAGAGGAATATGAAGATGTCAGAGAAGAAAGCATAGATGATCTACTACATCAGCCAGTGCTGCTAGCCAAGCTGGATGAACTGATCGATTTGCTTCCAGAAAAAGAGAAAATGATCGTCATACATAGATTTGGTTTGCGGGGCGAAACTCAGAAATCACTCGATGAAGCCGGTGTATTGGTTGGGCTATCTTATGAGCGTGTTCGACAAAAGCAAAAGATCGCTATTAGCAAACTCCGGTGTAGATTAGTCAGTTCTGGATGGATCCTTTAACTACCCATCCATAGTGGGTAAGTATATTTAAAAAATGGAACACGTGTTCCATGCCTGTTACTCGTATAGACTCCAGCAATTTCGTCCATTGTTTTTACTGTTGTAAAGAGCCTGATCGGCTCTCATGAACATCGTTTCTTCAGAATCCAACTGTGTTGTTGCACCTAAGCTAAGCGTAATGGTGGCACCAGGCTCTCTCCATCGGGTTCGAACCATTCTTTTGTTAATTCTTGACAAAATACGACGGAGGATTGGTTTAGAAGTGTCGAGAATGCAAGCAAATTCATCTCCACCAATTCGATAGACGCTATCTTCCCCAACTTCGTCTTGCAGCAGTGCGGCCACACGCTTAAGTACTGCATCGCCAAAGAGGTGTCCGTAGTTATCATTGACTTGTTTGAAATTGTCAATATCGATTAATATCAAGCAGAAAGGGAGCTTTTGTTCACATTGTCGTTCGATATCCTCATCAAATGCCCGGCGATTGAATACGCCAGTCAAAGGATCTACTCGAAGAGAAGAACGATACTGCTTCTCTATTTTCTCAAGACTTTTTTCTACAAACCAAGCTTGTGAAGACCCTGGCATAAGGCTTCTTTGAGTTCTGTTCTTATATAGCTCTAGGCGCCGTTCAACAAAGCGTAGTTCTTGCTTGAATATACGAAGTAG
>NZ_WXWO01000068.1:0-31933 GCF_009904845.1 Vibrio sp. V38_P2S17PM301
CAAGTACAGGAATCGAGAATTTTGGTGTCGAGGGTATTATGTCGATACGGTAGGAAAAAACACCGGCAAGATACAAAGTTACATAAAGCACCAACTAGAACAGGATAAAATGGGAGAGCAATTGTCGATCCCGTATTCAGGTAGCCCGTTTACGGGCCGCAGGAAATAGTCATATGCAAATGTCAGATCACTACGCGCCTGCTAGGGCGCTGCCAGTAGGAGAGCCTTATAGGCGCATATGAAAAACCACCGGCTATGCCGGTGGATACTTTTTTTTGTATGCGTTTATTGGGATTGATCGTGAATGCGCTCCAGCGCTTCAACACGTCGCCACTGCACCGAGTCAAAACGTTGCTCCCGGAGCACGGCAATCTGTTGCTGTTTCTCTTGTTCACCCAACCATTCATCTGACAGAATGGCACTTCGTTGCTGCAGATAATCATTTAACTGAGATTCAAATGACATGCGCTGGTTGTCCAGTTCAGCCAACCGCTGCGCCCCACTCTCGCCCACCAGTTCGGCCCGGATCAAATAGCGGTTCTGCTCACTCTCAGCATCTGCTGCAATCAACCCGGCAACCATGGTCGCGTTCTGTTCACTTTTTTGCAGATAGTCTGGCAGCTCAGCATTGAGTGCCGCCATTTGGCTACGTTGATCAGCCTCGTCCAGAGCGTGCGCTGTGATATCCAGCTTGTCCATTGCCAACTGTCGCCAACGGTTTTCGTCACCAAATAACAGGGCTTGCTGCTCAGGAGTAAAGTACTCACTTTGCAACGCAAGTAACGCTTCGTTGAGCGCGACCAGTTTTTCACGCGTGCTTTGATTGGTATCCGGCAGTATCAATTGAGCCAGCGCCTTCTTATAACTGACGTATTGTGCGAACAACGTTTCATCCACCAGCAGTTGATCGTTTTGACTGGCGTATTCGTCGACTTCCTCACGTAAGCGGTTTAGATCAGTTTCACCCAATCCGGCCAACGCATAGTCCAGTAAATCCCGGCTGGACGATTCATCAATTTCGGTGTCTTGTTGAGATGGTGTTTGCAGCCTCGCCGGCTGAATGTCAGTCGGCTGCGGCCATAAAAAGACCGCACCGGCGCTCCCCAAGGCGATCATCAATGATAATACCAGTGCGGACTTTTTCATCAGTTACTCCTTACAGACCTTGTAGCTTTAAACGATTAGCATGTTGACGGTATAACGTCACCGGATCGGTTTCAAACAGATGGTGCACGCCAAGCAAGCCGTTAATTTCATCCAGGTGATTCATTTGGTAGTCGTCACGAATCACTTTACCAAGGTGCGTACTGCAGACCCCAACCAGCCCATCACTCGGCCCATCAAAGGCCAGACCAAGAATCGTCATCGCCGCGTCCGTCGGATCTAAAAGGTTGGTAAAAGTGGATGATCCGGTCCAGGAGTAGTAATACACCCCGTTGTCCGCGAGAAACTCACCGTCACCGCATTCTGAGGTCGGCACTCCTTCCGGATAGTGCTGATTAAACGCCAGTGAGCCTTCGGTGGTCAGCGCAGCCAGTGATGCCAGTGGATCCTGTTCAAGATCACTGCCGCCGGACAACAGGTTGATCAGCGTCACCAGACCTTCGGCCAGTTTGACGGCAATCGCCTCGCCAGCCGAGCCATCGGCAACGGCGCCACGAACCAGATCCGCGACTTTCGAGCCTTTGTTCACACCACCGACACTGGTCACTGAAGCAACCAGATCCGGCCGCACTGACGCAACGTAGCGCGCTGTCGGCCCGCCATGACTATGACCAATTAAGTTCACCTTTTCGGCACCCGTCGCTGCAAGCAACATCTCAACCTGAGACAGTAGCTGCTCTCCACGCAGTTCGCTGCTGTTAGTCGCTGAAACTTGAGCCACATACACCGAGGCTCCGTCTTTGGTGAGTGAATGTGGGATGCTGTAGAAATAATCGACACCAGCCAAGGTGTCGAAACCAAACAGCCCATGTACCAGCACAATGGGATAACGCGTTTGGGTATAGCCAGTATTGTCCAGTGCAGATGCGCTCGTAGAAGCCAGTACAAACGGACTGAACAGGCAGAGAGCAACTAAGTAGAGTTTCATTTTCAATGTATTATTCCTTATTCTGATTAGACCTCGGAGGAGTAGATCAAAAATAGAAGAAACATTGACGAAATGAATAATCGGAGTATTAATAAACTCAATTAAGTGTGACGATTAGTCATAATTCAACAGAATCGTTAAACATGAACAAATCAATACCGAACAAGGCACGATAAAAATCAAAACAGGTTAATTAATAACTTTTAAATCAATATAATCCTGAAAAGTCTCCATCAATAAAAACCTTGATTTATTAAAGGATAACGCACAAAAGCGCAGCCACATAAGTTAGCATAAACCACTGAATAAAAAAGAGGTTACTTAATTAGAGTTAACTTAAATTTCAACAATTTAAAACAAAACTCACCTTTCGTTTTTATAATTAAACTTGCATAAAATAAGTGCGATAAAAAATAAGAACAAAAGTATTAATAGTGTCAGTTTCCATATTTGTACGTTTATTGTTCTTTATAAGTGTTTTTTACAATTATTTGATCTTCATACCAATTAGAAATAAGCAAACCAGAGACAACTTTGACTTTATATATAAGTTTCATTTATAGGTCAGTTCTGTTCTAACAATAAGTGGATAATTATGAAAAAATCTCTCTTACTCGCTATGTTGCCTTTGACCGCATTCGCTCAAACTGGTGAAGTTCAGTCTGAACCTCAACCACTGACGGCTGCTCAGGTGCAAATGGTGCAAACCGCCAACACCTACACTTATGTACGCTGTTGGTATCGTCCATCTCAATCTCACGACGATCCTGCGACCGAATGGGAATGGGCACTGGATGCCAACGGAGACTATTACAAACTGAATGGTTACTGGTGGTCTTCGTGGTCATTTAAGAACATGTTCTACACCAGCACACCGCAGTCTGAGATCCAGCAACGTTGTGAAGATACACTCAACGTCACGCATGACACCGCAGACATCCTGTTCTTTGCTGCCGATAATCGCCTTTCGTACAACCACACTATCTGGAGTAATGACCAGGGTTCGGCTAATGCAATCAACAAAGTCGTTGCTTTTGGCGACAGCTTGTCAGACACCGGAAACCTGTTTAACGCATCACAGTGGGTATTCCCGAACCGTAACTCCTGGTTCCTCGGCCATTTCTCGAACGGTCTGGTCTGGACAGAGTACTTGTCTAACAGCCTTAACCTGCCCCTTTACAACTGGGCAGTCGGCGGCGCGGCAGGTTCAAACCAGTATGTTGCTCTGACCGGGGTAACTGAACAGGTCACGTCTTATCTTGAGTACATGCAACTGGCACAGAACTACAACCCGGCCAACACCCTGTTTACGCTGGAGTTTGGTCTGAATGATTTCATGAACTACAACCGCAGCGTGCCAGACGTAAAAGCGGACTACAGCAGTGCCATGCAGCGCCTGGTTGCCTCTGGTGCGAAAAACGTGTTGTTAATGACATTGCCAGACGCGACGCGTGCGCCTCAGTTTAAGTACTCCAGTCAGGAAGAAATCGAGAAAGTGCGGGCGAAGATCCTCGAGTTCAATGAGTTCATAAAAGAAGAAGCTCAGCGTTATCAGGATCAAGGCATCAATCTGGTCTTGTTTGATACTCACAGCCTGTTCCAGCAAATCACCACTAAACCAGAAGAACACGGCTTTGCTAATGCGAAAGATGCCTGCCTGGACATCAACCGCAGTTCAGCCCAAGACTATCTGTACAGCCACAGTTTTACGGATGAATGTGCCTACCACGGCTCAGATAAATACGTGTTCTGGGGCGTAACGCACCCGACAACCGCAACGCATAACTACATCGCCACTCAGATGTACCCACCGGTGATCGCCACCTTTAATATCCAGCCATAATCGGTTCAGTTCAGAGGCAGAGCGTTGGCTCTGCCTCTGTGTCAATATCGCCCCGAAATTTTGCATTCAAGTCAGTTTGCAGTTAGCTTTAAAGGAACAACGACGTACAAAATAATATCGGCGGGCCGCCCATGAAGAATGCGTTCAAAGATCCACGAGCAGTGTTCACCGGTATCTTTGATTCCGAAAATCAACCCCACGTACTCAAACTCATTTCTGCCCTCACCGCGGTTATCTTTGTTGTTCTGGCGATCAAAAACTATCTGATCGGCCAAAGTGTTATTGCCACCACGCTGTTACTTTTCGAATGTGCCCTTCTGGCCGAAGTCTATTTTACGCTTAATGGCAAAGCGCACCCGTGGCGCTATATGGTTCCACTCGCGCTGATCGTCTTTAACATTATTCTTGCGGTGGTGATATTTGGCACACTCGCAACTTACTGGGCATTTCCCGTCGTCACCACCATCGCGTTTCTTATCGCCTCACCCGTGTCCATTATTGCCAACGTTACGGTATTGATCGGTTGTTCACTGGCAGCGTACGCACATCAGGAACTCTCAGAAACGCTTCGCTTTACCGTGGCGCTGCTGGTCTGCGGTTCCATCAGTCAGATTGTCGTTGAAGCCGTCCGCGCCCTGCAGAGCAAGCTGCGCTATTTGTCGACTCACGATCCGGTCACCGGCACGCTCAACCGCCGGCAACTCGACAACTTCCTCACCATGGCGCTGGAAGAGAAAAACCAGGCGGTTCCATCAACGATGGCCATCCTCGACATCGACAACTTCAAACAGATTAATGACAACTTCGGTCACGATGTCGGCGATCAGGTGATTCAGCGGATCACCCAATTGATGAAAAACGAATTCAGCAACGACAGCGTCAAGCTGTTTCGGGTCGGAGGGGATGAGTTCATGTTATTGATGTGCGGCTATCCGCTGGAAGTCGCCCATCGCCATTTGCGCTCGCTTTGCGCGCAAATCCGTCAGCACACCTACCCCTGTAATGTGGTTGTGACCGTCAGTGTCGGGGTTGCTGAGTGTCAGTCTGAGGAAAACGGGAAACTCTGGATGAAACGCGCCGACATGGCACTGTATACCTCAAAACGCTCTGGACGCGATGCCATTACGGTCGATGGCATTCATCAAGTAGTGGCGCTGAGCTACTCCGGCTCGGATAATCTCCAGTAGCCACACAGAGGCCGTGAAAGGCTCGCCGAACTGAGGTATAGTGCGCGGCAAAGTCCGAATCCACGAAACTGCTATGAAATCACCTTGTATCGCTGCTTGTAAAAATCAGGGGGGCATCTGCCTTGGCTGCAACCGAACCATGGAAGAAATCATTCAGTGGCGCCACCTCTCCGACGATCAACGCGATACCATCATCGATTCGCTGCAAGGAAAAATCACCAGCCATCAGTGCCCTTCCTGTGGACAAAATGCTCAGTGTGATATCGCCGCTGGTAAAAATCACTGCTGGTGTTTCGAACTAGAGCAACGTGATACTTCATCTATGGAAAACAACGATCAATGCTTGTGCCGCAAGTGTCTGACATCACTGCCGATTGAATAACTAAACTCCATCCATACAAACAAATAATGCATTAATTTATCTAATCCGAAAGATAGATTTTTATCTTGCGTCAGATCACATTTTTTGATTGCTTAACCGCCTGAGCGGCACTAATATCCTGCGCCAGAAAGACCCGTATTTTTTCTTATTATTAGCCGAGCTGTTTCAGGCCGGCTAAGGCTTCGTTTGTTCTGATTTTTAGTGGAGATAAAAGATGTCTGCTTCATTTCCTTTGGTGAAATTGACGTTTCTTATCGCGATTCTGACCGCAGTCGGTCAGATGACTCAGACCATGTACGTTCCGTCTATCGGTCACATGGCTGGCGAGTTTTTGGTGTCCCCTGCTTCTTTGCAGGCAGTCATGGCGTGCTATTTGATCCCATACGGTTTGTCACAATTCGTCTATGGGACATTGTCAGACAGATTGGGCCGCAAACCTATTATCGTCGTGGGTTTGCTGATTTATATTGTCGGTACCATCGTCGCATTGTTTGCGCACCAGTATGAATGGTTCCTGGCGGGTAGCTTTATTCAAGGCTTGGGCATTGGTTGTGGTGGTGCGATGTCTCGTACGCTGACGCGCGACTGCTTCAGTGGTGCAGAGCTTCACCGTGCCAACAGTCTGATCAGCATGTGTGTGATTTTCTCACCCTTAATCGCACCGGTTTTGGGTGGCTACCTGACCGAAGCCTTCGGCTGGCGCTCTAGCTATATGTTCCTGGCCTTGTTTGGTATCGCCGTGGTGATCACCATGATGACCAGCATGATGGAGACCTTGCCAAAAGAGCGTCGTAAACACGAGTCGGTCACTCACAGCTATAAATATGTGTTATCCGACAAACGTTTTCAGGGATACCTGATCTGCCTGGTGGCGACTTTTGCCGGAGTGGCGGTTTTTGAAGCCGCAGCGGGTGTGTTGCTGGGCGGTGTGTTGCAACTGCCAGCCACCACAGTCAGCCTGTTGTTCGTCTTACCGATTCCTGGCTACCTGGTGGGTGCAGCCCTTTCCAGTGTGATCGCTCAACGCCGCTCTGAAAAGTTGGCCTTGAATGTGGGAATTGTTGCAATTGTACTGGGTTCCGTCATCGTCATGGTGCCAGGGCTATTTGGTGAAACTACAGCTCTGACCTTAGTCGGTGGTGCGACAGTCTATTTCCTGGGCGCGGGTATACTTTTCCCTGCAGCCACCACAGGTGCACTGGCACCACTGCCGTACCACGCTGGCACCGGTGGCGCGATTCTGGGCGGCATGCAAAACCTGGGCGCGGGTATCGCCACGCTGATTGCGTCTGCCGTTCCCGCCCACAGTCAGTTGCCCCTTGGCGTACTGATGTTGGTGATGTCGGTATTCGCCATGCTTGGTCTGCATCGTGTGTTCAACAAACACGACCCATCAAACGAAATGCCATTGGCTGTATAAAAAAATAAAGGGAGGTGCTAACCTCCCTTTTTTGTTGTCGATGCTTGGTCAGGCTCGGTCGCGTAGCGCCGGTGTTTCGAACTGAACACCACTCCAGCCATGCTTCATAAAATTGCGAATATTTTGGTGATCGTCTCCGACCGGATTACTCAGCACATCCTGACGGTAATAACGACCAAAGCAGGCCAGTGTTTCATCCTGAGCCAATTCGTTCAGCAATGCGAACGCGAACACTTTGCAGGAGCCATTATTCTGGTTTTCATCGTTTCGGGTATCACCATTGATAAACGCAGTTGGCGTAAACTCGTAATGCGCATCAATAACAGCCATAGTTTGTTCAAATTCAACGTTTTCAGGGTCCTGTTTGATCAGTTGAACAAATGCATTCAAATCCATATGTCGCTCTTTTCACTTGTTGATTGGGTGGACTAAGACAATAGCTCATATTTTCCGTTGAGGATAGGCTCGCCTATTTCGATTAGGATCCTATATTTATAGAAGCAGAATAAAGGTAGGTCGCTCTTTATGATTGACACACAGCAGTGTTTAACCCATCCGCAGCTGCACGCTGACAACATCTCTGACTGGCAACACATCGTCGATCTGGTCGCACGGCTAAGCCACACTTCCAATGCCGCGATTATCCGTTCTGATCACAACGGACATAACGTTATGCTGGCCGCTTCGCATTCAGAATACTTTATTCCACAGCAAGCCGTTGTTGGCAGTGCCATGCATGATCTTGTCCATCGTACGCTGGATGTCGACGCGCCACTTTGCGCTGAAACAGCAGAGCTGCCTTTTAAGTGGTTTATCGCTCAGTCGATTACCTTTTCCGGTGGAAAATCTTTTGGCATTTTGTGCGTGGCTTTGCAAGAAGCGCCGGCGTCTGAAGCTGAAACCACCGCGTTAGTCGCGCAGTTTGCCCGCTCGCTCGGAAAAGACCTGACGATTACCGACCAGATCCAAGGCTCACTCGCTCTGAATGTGAAAGACTCACAGACAGATGTGCTCAACCGGGGCGGATTTACGTTGCTGGCCGAGCAAAAAATTAAAGACGCACCACGCACTCAACTTTCCATCGGCGTTTTATCAATCGACATTAGCCGTATTGACGAAGTGATCAGCGCGTATGGCGCAGACAAAGCCCAGCAATGCGTCGAAACACTGGCCGAAGTCATGCACAAAGTGTGTCGAGAAGCCGATATCATCGGGCGTTTGCATGATCACTCGTTCGCTATTGTCTCGCTGCTCAACACCCGCCGTGAACTGAACCAACTGGCGCAGCGCGTCCATAAAGATTATCTGGACATGGTCACCGGCACCGAAGACATCAGCCTGAGCGATCTGACCATTGGCATGCACATCACCGACTGCTTTAGCAAGCCCACACTGGATGAACTGCTTGAAACTGCTCGAAACGACTCCGCCTAATCCACGTTTCTGCGGGTGATCCTGATTAAAGTTTCTACTCTACTATGTTGCATAAATGTAAAGCTCATTTAGAGTAGAGATTTACCTGTCGATAACACGGACTGAGTTATGGAATTATTACAAGATTACCCGATCATTACTGAAATCCCGGTCGCCTGGGGCGAAATGGATGCGCTCAATCACGTCAACAACGTCGTCTATTTCCGCTATTTTGAAACCGCGCGCCTTGATTACTTTGCCGGACTGGAACTGATGGAAGAGATGGCCACCACAGGGATTGGCCCGGTGTTGAGTGAAACCCAATGCCGTTACAAACTGCCAGTCACCTACCCCGACACTTTGCTGGTTGGCTCTCGGGTGACCGCTATTGAGGAAGATCGTTTCACGATGGAATACCAAATCGTCAGCAAAAAACTGGGGAAAGTCACCACCGTCGGTGAAGCGACCGTTGTGATGTTTGATTTTAAAAAGCAGCAAAAAGCCAGAGTGCCTGAACGCCTGCGTAACGCCATATCCGCAACCGAGTCCAATACCTGATTTCATGTTATTCAGCCGGCCTTGCTGCCGGCTTTCGGCTCTTTGTGAAACAAAGGCTTAATACAACCTGCACGTAACTGTCATCTTTCAAGACTATGGTTTTTAACCAATTTGTCATGGAGGATATATGCGTTCCGTTTTTAAACCATCTCTGCTAGCAGCACTGTGTGCCAGCACGCTTCTCGGCTGTACGACAGCCCCTGTTGACCCTGTCAGCCAGCTCAACATCCAGTGTCAAGCGCCCCAGCAACCCCGCCAGCAACTAAGCGGTATTACAGGACTTCGCTTACTGGGCACCTCGGTGGCCAACAGCAAATTTGCCACCTCCGCAGCAGAAATTGTCAGTTACGACACGTGTAGCGATAAATTATACGTCGTGAACGCACAGGCAAAACGGGTGGATGTACTGAACCTGGACGCCACTGGCCGCCCTGACAAAGAGGGTGACATCGACTTGCAATCAGCAGCGCGTCATTCCGGCACCCGCATCGGCGCCGCAAACAGTGTCGCGACGCATCACGGGCTCATCGCCGTCGCAATTGAAAACGGCGACAAGCAAGCCAACGGCATTATAGCTCTGTATCGCTCTGACGACCGTTCACTCATCACCACGTATCCAGCAGGTGCCCTGCCAGATATGGTCGCCTTTTCCAAAGATGGTCGTTACATTGCGGCCGCCAATGAGGGTGAGCCCAACAGTGACTACACGAGAGATCCAGAAGGCAGCGTTACGCTGATCGATTTATACGATGGTCCGCTGGATGCCAAAGTCACCCAAATTGACTTTCGTGACTTCAATACAGACGAACAACGCGCGGCAGAGCTGAGCGACTCGGTTCGTATTTCCGCCCCCGGAGCCAGTGTGGCCCAAGATCTCGAGCCGGAATACCTAAGCTTTGATCAGGCCGGAAAATTGTTTGTTGCGCTGCAGGAAAACAACGCAATGGCTAAAATCGACGTCGGCTCAGCTCGCGTTGACGCTATTTACGGGCTCGGTGGTAAGTCTTGGGAGAGAGCCACTCTCGATGCCTCAAATAAAGACAAAAAGACTGGCAACCTGCACAGCTATCCTCAACTGGTGGGGCTTTATATGCCTGACTCTATCGCCACTTACCGTGTCAATGGAATAAGTTACATCGTCACGGCAAACGAAGGTGACGGCCGTGAGTATGGTGTAAATACCACTCAACAGCAGTGTGAAGCACAAGGTTTTGAATGGGACGGTGATGACTTAACCGGCACTTCAGCATACCGTACAGAAAAAGACTTTTGTATTGCCTACAGTGACGAAGTCCGCGGTAAGAAGCTGAAGGTCGATGACGCTCATCCATTGAAGGCGGCGCTACAAGACAATCAACACCTGGCTCGCCTCAAAGTCATCAAACCCGCAACCCAACTTGGCGCGGAAGATGTCGTGCAAGCTTTTGGTGCCCGCTCTTTTTCAATCTGGCGTGAAGACGGAACGCGCATGTTCGACAGCGGCGACCAATTTGCCCGCATCGTATTGGAGCAAGATCGTGCCCACTTCAACAGCACTAATGACAACAACATCAGCGCAGATGATCGCAGTGATGATAAAGGATCTGAACCAGAAGCGATTGAAGTCGCCACGATTGATAACCGACACTATGCGTTTATTGGCCTAGAGCGTCAGGGGGGCATTATGGTGTATGAGATAACCAACCCAACGCGCGCGCGGTTCATCAGCTATACCAACCCTCGTCATTTTGCCGAAAAGGTCTGTATGACGGTCAAAGACGGAGATTGCGCAGATGATATCTACAACCCGGCGGCTGGCGATTTAGGCCCGGAGTCGATCAAACACTTCGTTCGTCATGGATTGCACTTCCTTGCGGTTGGCAATGAGGTCAGCGGGACAACCTCTGTCTATCAAATCAGGTTCTGATCACCACGAGCGGCCGGGCAACCGGCCGTTGTTGGTCTGGCGAAAACTCCTCGGTGTCAAACCATACCAACGTTTGAACCCCGTACTGAAATTCGCCGCATTCGGATAACCGACCATTTCACCAATATGCTGAATGGGCCACTCGGTGGTAGTCAGCAAACGTGCCGCGTACTCCATTCGCATTTTGGTCAAATGGCTTTTAGGGCCATGACCAAAGTGCGTCAGACACAGCCGATGAAAGTGAGGTGCTGAGCAGGGGTAACGTTGAGCGAGCTGTTCAATACTCCAGTCTTTGTGCAACTGACGCTGTGCAACATCAAATACCCGACGTAATCGTTGCACCACACGCGGCACGTCACTTTCCCCGGCCGCATGCATCAGCAGTTTGAGCTGCCCCATCGCATGGTGGGCCACAGCTTCCCTGAGCGATGAGGGCAGATTCGCCGCGCGAACTAAACTCAATACCGCAGCATAGGTCGGCTCCGCAGTGGGGGTTAATCGATACACCACTTCATTCCCCAATGTCGGCCCGGTTGTAACGCCAGGCTCTAAGAACAACCACGCCAACTGCCACTCTTCCTGCTCGATACCAAAGCCATTTTCTGTCTTGGCTGGGACATAAATCAAAGAGCCAGGTTCCAGTACGTAGCGTGATGCGCCAGACTGCAGCCAGCCCTTACCTTTTACAGTGTAAAGTAGCATGTTTTTTTGCTGGTGTTTTCGATACACCGAGAACATATCTCGCGCCGTCGCCAGACCGCATTGTGCGATGCCAAGCTCAGCCAGCGCCAGTATCTGAGCATGGTCAATAAACTCATGATGAGTCTGCTCTGAGATCTGAAACCGCTCTTGTTTCTCTGCAATCATGATAGTTTGACAAAAGTTTTTGATGGAAAGAGAGAATACTTTATCCCCCACATGAGATTAAACTCATTGCATAATTTTATTGGGAAGTTTGCGATGCTCTCGTCAGTTCATCATCTCGACAAACCGTTTTGGCAAAAACTGTTGAAAATTGGTCTGCCTGTTTCTCTGCAATCGATGCTGTTTTCACTTTTGGGTGTGGTTGACATCTTTATGGTCAGCCAACTTGGCGAACATGCGACCGCAGCAGTGGGCGTCGGAAACCGAATCTTTTTCTTCAACATCATTGTGATTTTCGGTGTCAGCGGCGCAGTCAGCGTACTGGCTTCGCAATATTTTGGCGCTGGTAACTTTGCAGGCATTCGTCGCACGCTGGCACAATCTTGGGTACTTGCGATTGTCATTACTATACCGTTCGCGCTTTGGTATACGTTTAAACCGGATTATGTTGTTTCGCTGATTTCTAACGATGCCCAGTATCTGCCTCTGGCCAGCGATTACCTGCTGCTCACAGGAATGAGTTTGTTGTGCTCTGCATTAGTCATTCCTTTGGAGTGCGCGCTGCGTTCGGTTGGCCAGGCCGCCTTACCGACGCGTATCAGTATCTTCGCGGTGCTTCTTAACGCCTTGCTAAACGCTCTGCTTATCTTTGGCCTGTTTGGTTTTCCGGAGCTTGGCGTCGCTGGCGCCGCACTGGGGTCAACCCTTTCAAGGATTGCACAAACCATCGCACTGTTTTATGTGGCGTATAAACGCTATCCGCACCTGTTCCCGGATAAAACAAGCTGGGCAGAATGCCATCTCAAACCACACCGCAAGCGTTACATCAAACTGGCAACACCGCTGATCATCCATGACACCGGCTGGGCAGCTGGCATTATGGTTTACAACGTGATTGTCGGTCAGCTCGGTGTCAGCGAACTGGCCATCATTTCATTACTGGCACCGATTGAAGGCGTATTGATTTCAGCTTTTCTCGGCTTTGCCGTAGCGGCATCGATTATTCTCGGCAATGAAATCGGCGCGCAAAACTATCGCCGTGTCGAGGACACAGCCTGGTGGTATGTACTGATCAGTTGTACGCTGGCGTTATTGCTCGCCCTCGCCTGCCTGGCAGCCGAGCCCCTCATCGCTTATCTGCTCAGCAAAAGCCCAATCAGCCATGATGATCTGGCCGTCAAAGTCTGTTTGGTGATGGCTTTTGGTATGGTGCTGAAGGTGTTCAACATGGTCGGCATCGGCGGTGTGCTGAAAAGTGGCGGAGACCTCAATTACAGTATCTTTATCGATTTGTTCGGTCAGTGGGCTATCGGGATCCCGCTGGCGTATTATACCGGGCTGGTACTGGGTTGGCCGTTGCATTGGGTCATGATGGTGATTCTGCTGGAGGAAGTGGTCAAGATCGGCCTGACAACCCAACGCGTCCGATCGAAAAAATGGATCAACAATCTGGTTGAAGAGCCGGAAACAACGCCAGCTTAATAGGCGGCAGTACCAGCGAAAATTGAATCAAGGCGCCGCTCGCGGACGCCTTCTTAATGCTTACACTCAGAGCTTCTCTTCAAACACACCCAGCTCACGCCCAAGCCACGCGGCGCCTTCGGTATGATCTTTCAGGTCATTGCCCGTTACCGGGTGTATCAGCACGGACAGATCGCCACGCTGGGCATCCAGCCAGTCAGCAAATCCGTTATTGATATCCGCCACATGAATCTCAAACATTGGCATTTTGTGCGGGCCAACCAAACGTTCAACCAACGGGTAGATACGTTCGATTTTGTCCGCCTGTGTCTGACGAATTTTTTGATGCAACTCCTCAGCGGTAGCCACATTATTTAACGCAAAATAGACATGGAAGTGATACATGTTCGTTCCTCTTTCTTCTATGAGGCTTAGTTTACCTGCCTTCTCGCAATTAAACAGTCACACAGCCCGGACAACTCGTTCAAATTTTTAGAACTCACGTCGTTTGCACACTATTCATGCAAATTTTTTGTGTGCCCTCATAGTTATACCTTTAAACCAGATGCATAATAGGCGTACTTTTGAACAGGGTTGTCATCATAAGGAGATGATCATGAGTGATTCGCGCTCGCTGTCCTGGCAAACCGTTAGCCTTCACTGGCTGACAGCCATCGCTTTTCTGACCGTTTTTTCCATCGGCTTGTATATGTCTGAACTGCCCCGCGGGCCGGAAAAAGGAGAATGGGTCGCTCTGCACAAATCGCTGGGTGCCACCGTCTTGTTACTCGCGCTATTCAGACTGGGCTGGCGTATAAAAGAAGGCCGGATTAAACCGCTTTCAACTCTCCCGGCATGGCAAGAGAAACTGGCCCATTTGATCCACGTTGTTCTCATCTTAGTCACGCTGATGATGCCACTGTCCGGGATCATCATGAGTCGCGCCGGCGGACGCGCCATCGAAGTGTTCGGCTGGGAAGTTATCGCCGCCGGAGAAAAGCAGCCCTGGTTGCAAGAAGCGGGCAGCGCGGTGCATCACGCCACAGTCAACATCATTGTCATTGCGCTGGTTTTGCACGTTGCCGGCGCACTCAAACATCATTACATCGATAAAGACGCCACCATGCGACGAATCGTCGGCAAGTGACCGTATTCATCTCGTTTTCTCATAAAAATAAAGCCCATCAGTGATGGGCTTTATTACGTTTAACTGAGCACGGTTCATCGACAACCAACGTTGCCTACCCCACTTGAGAATAGCGATTTTCGTCCTGATGCTGCTGGTTGTAGACAAAAAACTCGTCAATCCAGTGACAGATTAACGCCGAATCCTGTGTTTTATCGAGTTCCTCATAAGCACTGCGATAATGGCTGTCAGAAATGATCGACTTACGTTTTTCAACCAGTCTGGCCGTAAAATCGACACTGAATTCAGGATGGCCTTGCACTGTAAAGATATGATTGTCTTTGGCTAACATGAAATTCGGACAAAACTCATTGTGGGCAATCACCCGCATGCCAGACGGCAGGATGACCACCTGATCCTGATGACTGACTAAGAGCCGAACTGAGTCGATGGCAAGTTTCATCCAGCGCTTTTGTTCAATCACATTGACGGCGTAACTGCCAAGCCCCCAGCCTTTCTCCGATTTAACCACTTTTCCACCCAGCGCTCGGGCAATCAGTTGATGACCAAAACAGATGCCGACCAACGGTTTTCTGCGTGTTTCACAGCGGCGAATCCACTCAGCGAGATCGACGATCCAGGGATCGTCATCGTACGCGTTGTGCACACTGCCCGTCAGAATGAAGCCATCGCAATCGTCCAGCGCTGGCAAATCCCCTTTGATGGCATCGTAATTTTCGAATGAGAGCGACTGGTTCACCACCGACATCGAACGCTCAATCATATCCGCATACTGACCGTATCCGTCCGATAACGGCGGGTCCACATACCCGCACGTCAGAATTCCTATCTTCATTGGTCACCTACTTCATGGTTGGCATCACGAACTCGCTTTCTTTCTGCCCTTTTGGCCAACGTGCCGTGACGGTTTTCATACGAGTATAGAAGCGGACGCCATCATTGCCATGCACATTAAGTGGGCCAAACACGGAGCGCTTCCAGCCACCAAAGCTGTGGAATGCCATTGGAACCGGGATGGGCACATTGACGCCGACCATGCCGATCTCGACTTTCTCCGTAAAGTCGCGAGCAGTATCACCGTCACGCGTAAAGATCGCCGTACCGTTACCAAACTCATGTTCGTTAATAAGTTCAAGCGCATGCTGATAATCGCGTGCTCGCACCACAGAGAGTACCGGTCCAAAAATCTCTTCCTGATAAATCGTCATGTCCGGCGTGACGTGATCAAACAGCGTTCCGCCAACAAAATACCCCGGCGTCCCGGCGTTGATCTCACGCCCATCCACAACCAGAGAGGCCCCCTGTTCAAGCCCGGAGTCAATGTAGTCACGTACTTTGTTCATGTGTGGCTCACTGACCAGCGGCCCCATTTCGTTCTCCGGTGTCACGCCAAGCCCAGGTCCGACACGCAGCGCCTGCACTTTTTCCTTCAGTGCCGCAACGAGTCTGTCGGCAGTGTCTTCACCGACCGCCACTGCGACCGAAATCGCCATGCAGCGCTCTCCGGCTGCGCCGTATGCCGCGCCCATAATCGCGTTGGTGGCGCCTTCTAAATCCGCGTCCGGCATCACCACCAGATGGTTTTTCGCTCCACCCAGCGCCTGAACACGCTTACCATTCGCGCAGCCTTTGGTGTAAATTGCTTCCGCAATTGGTGTCGAACCGACAAAGCTCACCGCTGCCACATCCGGAGATTCAAGTAGCGCATCCACCACTTCTTTATCGCCTTGCAAGACATTAAATACCCCGTCTGGCAACCCGGCTTGCTTGAGCAGGTCCGCCAGCATCAGCGATGCACTCGGATCTTTTTCTGACGGTTTAAGAATAAAGCTGTTACCGCAAGCCAGCGAGATAGGAATCATCCACAGTGGCACCATCACCGGGAAGTTAAATGGTGTAATACCAACACACACGCCCACTGGCTGCATCATGGAGTAGCTGTCGATCTCACGTCCGACATTGAGCGAGTGCTCGCCTTTCAGCAGATGTGGAATACCACACGCAAACTCCACCACTTCCAGACCACGAGTCAGCTCACCCAAAGCATCACTGTGCACTTTGCCGTGCTCGGTCGAAATCAGAGTCGCCAGCTCATCCGCATGTTCTTCCAACAAGGCTTTGAAGCGGAACATCACGCGGGCGCGCTGCAAAGGCGGCGTGGCCTGCCAGCCGATTTGTGCCTGTTTGGCGACCGCCACCGCTTCCAGCGCTTCTTCGGTTGTCGAGAGCTGTACCCGGCCTCGCAGTTCGCCGTTAGCCGGGTTAAACAGATCCGCGGCCCGCGCACTGCGGCTATGAGTCAGTTGTCCGTTAATAAAATTAGATACCAGAATCGACATGACTTATTCCTTGTATTCGATATGTTGTAAAACGTCGGCGATAAGATTAAACAGCTCGTCAATGTGCTGCTTTTCAATAATCAATGGCGGCGAAAGCGCAATAATGTCGCCAGTCACGCGGATCAGCGCCCCTTTTTCGAAGCAGCGTGTAAACACCTGAAACGCGCGAGAGCCCGGTTTACCCGGAATGCTGTCCAGCTCGATGCCGGCAATCAGACCGTAGTTGCGCAGATCTTTCACATGAGGCAACCCTTTCAGGCTGTGTACGGCCTGCTCCCAGTAGTCACTCAGATCGGAGGCTCGGGTGTAAAGGTTTTCATTGCGATAGATGTCGAGTGTCGCCAGACCTGCGGCAGCGGCCACCGGATGACCCGAGTAGGTGTAACCGTGGAAGAGTTCAATCGCCTGGCTTTGCGGAGCAACCATCGCATCGTAGATCTCCTCACTGACGAACACCGCCCCCATCGGAATCGCGCCGTTGGTCAACCCTTTCGCCGTGGTGATGATGTCTGGTTTCACGTCAAATTCCTGCGCAGCAAACGGGCTGCCAACGCGACCAAACCCGGTGATCACTTCATCAAAGATCAGCAAAATGCCGTGCTGAGTACAAATGTCACGCAGCTTCTTCAGGTAGCCTTTCGGCGGCATGATGACCCCGGTTGAACCAGCGATCGGTTCGACAATCACCGCAGCAATGTTACTGGCATCATGCAGGTTCACGATATTCTGCAGGCTTTCAGCCCAGCCCGGATCATACTCTGGCAAACCTTTAGTAAAGGCGCTGTGTTCAATACTCAGCGTATGCGGCAGGTGATCGACCCCAGTAAGCAACGAACCGAACGTTTTGCGGTTGTTGACGATACCACCAACGGAAATCCCCCCAAACCCAACACCGTGATAACCGCGCTCTCGGCCAATCAATCGAGTACGAGTTCCTTGCCCAATCGCACGCTGATACGCCAGTGCGATTTTCAGCGCGGTATCCACCGACTCTGACCCCGAGTTGGTAAAAAAGACTTTATTCAGCCCGGCCGGCGCGATCTCCGCCAGTTGTTCAGCAAACTGGAACGGCAACGGGTGCCCCATCTGGAAAGTCGGCGCAAAGTCAAGCTGATGAATTTGGGCAGACACCGCTTCGCTGATCTCGCGACGACCATGACCTGCATTACAACACCACAGGCCTGCCGTACCATCGAGGATCTGACGATTGTCGTCTGAGGTGTAATACATTCCCTGTGCGGAGACCAGCATACGAGGGGTCGATTTAAACTGAGCATTGGCCGTAAACGGCATCCAAAATGACTCAAGACTCGATGAAGTATGAGAACCAGGCATCTTGCCACTCCTTAATCAGCTTACTGTAATGTTTTATTTACTAAACACCCATCTACGACCAAACGGCAAATTGTAAACGTGATGTTGCAATATATTTAACAAAAATGACTATAGACGGAAAAAAATAGCTGTGCAATGATTAAATTATGAACACAAACTGGTTTTTTGAGCAAATTTGAACCACATTTGTGTTTAGTTTAATAATCACCATTCACTTCATGAGGATGACGTTAATGAATGCGGATATCGGAAGCCGGTTCAGAGCACTCAGAGAACAAGCTGGTTTATCACAACGTGAACTGGCCAAGCGTGCCGGGGTCACCAACGGCTTTATTTCTCAGATAGAGAACAATGCGGTGAGCCCATCGGTTGCGTCACTCAGTAAACTGCTCAGCAAGATACCGTCGTCCATGGCGGAGTTTTTCTCGGTTGACGACCACCAGCCGGAGCAGTTTTACGCGCGTAAAGAAGAGCAACCAGAGATTGGGCGCGGTGCAATCAGCTACCGTCAGGTGGGCCATTACCATCAGGATCGCCATATCGGTATGTTGCGAGAAACGCTCAGCCCGGGCGCCGATACAGGTGAAGAAATGCTGTCGCACGAAGGCCAGGAGTGCGGCGTGATCGTAGAGGGCCAGCTGGAGCTGACCGTCGGTGATGAAGTCACCTTGCTCAATGTCGGTGACAGCTACTATTTTGACAGTAGCCGCCCTCACCGCTTTCGTAATATCGGTGAGGTGGATTGCGTTCTGATTAGCGCTAATTCACCGGCCAGCTTCTGATTTAAGGTGAAACACCGTTTCCACCCCAATTAACCCACAAAGGAAAGGAACAGGGACATAAAATGGACACTATGACATGGCATGACAAAGCGCAGACGCTGACCTTCTCTACACAGGCGTTTATCAATGGCGCATTGAGCGACGCGACTTCCGGGGACACCTTTACCATCATTAACCCCGCGACCGGGCGAGCGCTGGCTGAGGTCGCTCGCTGTCAGCAGACCGATGTTGATCGTGCAGTTCAAGCCGCGCGTGACGCATTCGAATCACGTGTTTGGGCCGGTCTTCCGCCCGCTGAGCGCAAAACCATCATGCTCAAATACGCGCAGTTGATTGACGCGCATCACGACAAGTTTGTGCTGCTTGAGTCGTTGGACATGGGAAAACCCGTCTCGGACGCTTCTGGTTACGATGCCCCCGCAACAGCCCGTTGTATTCAGTGGAACGCAGAAGCGATCGACAAAATGTACGATGAAGTCGCGCCTGTTACCGATGACGCTTTGGCGCTGGTCACCCGTGAGCCGCTCGGTGTAGTGGCAGCCATTGTACCGTGGAATTTCCCGACCGTAATGGCAGCATGGAAAATTGGTCCGGCGCTGGCTACCGGTAACTCGGTGATCATTAAGCCATCTGAAAAGTCACCGCTGACGGCCATTTTGCTTGCGGAGCTGGCCAGCCAGGCGGGTATTCCTGATGGGGTTTTGCAGGTGCTGCCTGGTTTTGGCCATGAAGCTGGTCAGGCGCTGGCGCTACATATGGACGTGGATTGCATTACCTTTACCGGCTCGACGGCGGTGGGTAAAAAACTACTCAGCTTCGCCGGTGAATCGAACCTAAAACGAGCCTTTATGGAGTGTGGCGGGAAAAGCCCGCACATTATCCACCATGATGTAAAAGATATGGACAAAGCCGCAGCCACCGCCGCCGCCGCTATCTGTTACAACCAGGGGGAAGTGTGCACCGCCGGTTCACGCCTGTTGGTGCATTCCTCGATTAAAGAGACGTTTATTGCCAAAGTGATCGATGCCATGCAGCAGTGGCAACCGGGCGATCCACTCAATGACAGCACCCGGGTCGGCGCGATTGTCGATCAGGCGCAATATGAGCGCGTATTGAGTTACATTGAAGCTGGCAAACAGGACGGTGCAACCCTCGCCTACGGCGGCGACACTGTATTAACAGAAAGCGGCGGTTACTTTATCCGCCCGGCGCTGTTCACCAACGTGACACCACAAATGCGGATCTTCCGCGAAGAGATCTTCGGCCCGGTTCTCAGTGTCACCACATTTGATTCGATTGATGAAGCCATCCAGCTCGCCAACGATACCGAATATGGCCTCGCAGCCGGGATCTGGACATCCGACATTTCAACCGCAGTAAAATGTTCACGTGCCCTACGCGCAGGCACTGTATTTGTGAACAACTGGGACGGCGGCGACATGACCATGCCATTTGGCGGCTACAAACAAAGTGGCAATGGCCGCGATAAATCTCTTCACGCACTGGAAAAGTACACCGAGATCAAATCCACCTGGATAGAACTCGACTAAGCCAACGCGTGTAAAGAAGCCCCTGTATGGTTGTGTGAGAACCATACAGGGCGTTGCTGGCTCGTAGATGGACATAAACGAGCTAGGAAAATTGAACATTAGTGAATTGATGCATAACTACAGGTATGGCAAAGTCACTTAACGCAGCGACCAGTCAAGATGGTGCGGTTCAAGGGCATATGTCCTCTTATTTCAGACTACTCACCTCGTTATATAGTTCGACAAGATGAATTAGCGATAGATCTAAAATTGGTTCATACATAAATGAATTCAAATGGATATTAGAGCAAACCGTTACACTGACTTTTTTTAACGTAGAAAGATGTGGTGACTCTGGAAATTGAGGTTCATAATCTTTACTCAGCAGTTTCCCATATGCAAATTGGGAACTCCAGTATTCATCACCCTTAACAGTTCTTAGTTCTTCTGTTATGAACTTCTCTGCTTTAACTCGTATGGCTATCGATAAAAGCACTTTGTCTTGAAGATTTACACCTTCATGATTAGTTTGCTTAGCGATATTGTCAGCAGTATCGAAAAGTATTTCGAGCATACTAATATCGCTATTCTTTGGTTTGTGTTCGGTTGAAAACAACTGATTGTATACTTCGAAATATTGCCCAACCGTTATTTCGGCTGTTCCTTGCTTCCAGTGCAATAACTTAGTTAAGAGTCTATAGCCATCATCATCGGTCCCTTTAGTAAATTCGATTAGGTTACGAGAAAATGGTACACAAGAATAAAGGATTGAATTGCTACTGGTGATTTTTCCTTTCCATAGCCCGACAAAGATGTTTCGTACACCTTCCGATTTAACAAGTTCTAAGCAGTTTTCAGATTTATTGACCATTAAGCATCGTTTATCGCTAACAAAAGATTGCAATAGAGAACGGTAGAAGTCGAAGTTGTGAGTCAAAATGAGTTGATGAAAAAACTCTGTTTTCGTTAGGTCATCGAGGTACTGCAAAATCGCATGTTTGTTCTTATAGTCGAAAGAGTCTGCCACATCATCAATTATGAAGATTGTTTCGAGAGACTCCCTTTTTCTATATTCGACATCAAATATAAAGCTAAGTAAATAAAGAGCGCGTCGTTCACCTTGACTAAGAGACGAAATCTCATGACGTTGGCATTCTAAGCGATCTTCCTTGTCTGTAAAAATGAATTTTAATACGGCTTTTGACTTGCCTAGTATTGCGTCTGCCTGATTGAACAAGCCCAATTTGAAAGGCATATCTACAAAGCGAGAGTTAAAAAGCTCTATTGCATCTAACCACTGAGGTGCTTCTTTCGCAGCTTCTTCCTCTAGCATTTGAATTTGTTCTTTGTTTGACTCCCAACATGATAAAAACAGCTCTACTTCAGGGCAGTTTTGTATATACATTCGCCAAAGCTCTTGTTTAAACCAATCGCGTTTACCCGGATTTAAGTTCGTGATTAGGGTTTCCGCCTCGCTAGAGCTAGATGATTCAAGTAATGTTTGGATTGCTAACGATTGTGCGTTTTTGGCTAATTTGGTCTTTAGTGTGCTCAGTTTGTTGTCAGAATCGATTTCAACATTTATTTTCTTGATCTTGTCTTTGAAATCATCAAGGCCAATATCTTCTGTATCTCCATTAATTTTTATAGTGTGTCCAGCATCGAAAAATGCGTTTTTTTCCAATGCATCACAACTAGCGTCAGCCTGATTAGGGTTAAAAACGCCCTTCAGGTACAAGCCACCACTAGATTTGAAGACATCATCATAGCGTTCAAGAAATTCTCTCGCCTTTAAAACGAATTCTGGACTATCAAGGACTTCAACTGCCTTTGGGTGAAACACGTCACTATAGAAAACTCTATCCGATGAAAATGTAGCTTTAATAGCTATCGCTTTATTAAGTGAATCTATGAATGACTTAGCTGGAAAATCTTTTCGGATAGTCGATTCAACATCCGCTTTTTTTACCTTCGAAAGTTTTTGAAGTTTCGAAAGCATTTTAGATTTTGCGTCTTCTAAGTCTTTGACTAGGGAGTCATATTTCTCCTTACTATCCCTATTGATTAGTAGATTTGTAACAGATTCATCGTCAGAATCTAGGTGTATATTTGAGTTAAGAACATAGATCGATTTAGGGTCTATAGGGGCGTCTTTAAATTGAATATCGGCAGTGGAGGGACGTTGAAACCTTTCTTCTTGTGGCTGTTTGTTTTGTCTTATCGCATCAAAAGTTTTTGTAAATGAGGTTTTCATTAAGCCGTTAGGGGCATATATAGCGAAAGCTTTGCTGCCTCCTCCGGAAAACTTAAAGTCGTACTCTAATTCAGGAATGCCATAACAGTTTTTTAACTTTACATTTAACTCAGCCATTTAGTTTCCTTAATAATCGTTAAATCAATACCATATTGAATGGAACAATATGATATGCAACATAGTTATTAAAGGATGATTTATCAAGTTTGCTAAGTAGACCTATTAGTTACGGGGGATTTTACGCCGTAATAATACATCGCGGTGATTCACCGCAAACAACATTGTAAAGTTGGATAACTTTTGATAGGGCAAACGGTCATTAACAGGATATGAATGAGTTCGAAATCTAGCCAATAATGGGGCAAAAGTGAGTCAATGGATACATATCAACTTCATCATGAGATCCTATAATCTCCGACAGATTTGACACTACAATCTCTAAAAAATACAATGCGTATATGTTTCGCATATCAACCGTATATCTATGGGTATTGTTAAAATTTCAGAAGAACTGCATGAAGAACTTCGTAAAGCAAGTTCGGTCATGTCACGTTCGATAAACTCACAAGCAGAGTTTTGGATCAAAATGGGCATGTTGGCTGAGCTACATCCTCAACTTTCATTCAATCAAATCATGGCGAATCTGATGCAATCCGCGAATGTTTCCGCTACAAACATCTCAACAACTGAAGAACATTGTGATGCATAGTCAAGTAATGATTAAGTCTGAAGAAGATATTTCGTTAATGCGAGAATCCGGCAAGTTACTTGCGCAAGTTTTTAAGATGCTCGACGAATACGTCCAACCTGGCATCTCTACGATGGATATTAATAATAAAGTTGAACAGTATATTGTAAATGAACTCAATGCTCGACCTGCAAGTAAAGGACAATACGATTATCAATATGTACTAAATTCATCGATTAATGAAGTTGTGTGCCACGGAGTTCCTAAAGAGACTGAGATTTTAAAAAGTGGCGATATTATCAACCTAGACATTACTCTAGAAAAGAATGGATTTATTGCCGATTCAAGTAAAATGTATGTAATGCCTTCAGCATCACCGCTTGCTATTCAACTGGTAAAAACAACCTATAACGCTATGTGGGAAGGTATTAATCAAGTAAAACCTGGGGTAAAACTTGGTGACATTGGTCATGCGATACAGCGACATGCAGAATCCCATGGATACAGTATCGTAAGGGAATATTGTGGACATGGAATAGGTCGTGAAATGCATGAAGAACCACAGGTACTTCATTACGGTCAGCCAAATAGTGGACTCACATTAAAAGAGGGCATGATTTTTACTATCGAACCAATGGTGAATCAAGGTACTGCTAAGATAAAAACCAAAAAAGATGGTTGGACGGTGGTCACTAGAGACAAAAAACTCTCAGCTCAATCTGAACATACAGTACTTGTCACTAGTACAGGATATGAGGTTCTCACGTTAAGAGAAGAAGAAAAGCTGCAAACGATGTGATGATTGACAGAGAAGCTTTCGACAAAACAGGCGCAATTCATAAGAAATATTAATTCAACCTAGGCGCACTACAACAAACTATAACTATGCCGCAAAATCGTTTTGGGGCAAAAACGAGTTATCTGTTACGAAAGCAAGGGTTTACATGTTGGAGGGGTGGACACGCTGATCATCTGGCATGCTAGGCAGATTACGAGATTCCTGATAGTAAACCGTAGAGCAAGCAATATTGAGACGCCCGCGCTGTTGTTTTATCGGTGGTTGGTTTATTCAGCGAGAATTTGCTCGATCTCACGACCGAGCACTTTAACCAAAAAAATCGTTTCCATGATCGACTGATCGTTATTGTCGTGGAAATTGTCATGTCGGAAAACTGAGGGCCACTGATATCGTTAGTCGAAGAGCCATATAACGTGGGGATGTCACATTTCACGTAGTAACTAATACTGGGGTAAAAACCGTTGCCACTGCGTCAGTGTAAACGGGTATTCCCCTGTGACATCCACGGTAGAATACCAACTTTGTTTAGCCCCGGTGTTGATCCCCTGATAGTTAAATATCAGTTTAGAAACCAACCTATCACCGCTCCAATTGGTGACGACTTCGACATTCACCAGTTGATAGCCATTCGGGTTGGGCCCGCTTGGATTAGGGTTGTAGCAAAGATTATATGATTCACTAAACACCTTCTTATTGTTGTACAACGTATAGTTTAGCGCCCTATCTTCATTGCGAATGCCATTGTTGCTATTGAGCGAACGGATCTCTTCCACCAGCTCTTTCATATTGTTGTTCTGCGACTCCAAGTGCTGTTTGTTCACCGCCGTAGAGTCGCAGGGAATCAGGTTGCTCACAAGTACTCTACCGTCTTGCATCATTTGTCCAACTAGGATTACTGGCTGAGTGTCTAAACCTAGTGATGCAATAAACTGACGCAGGCTGTCATCTGAATCGGTAATTAACGTATAAACCTCGTTATTGTCGACATTACTCAACAACCAGTTCATTTCCCTTGCCACATATTCATTTTCGGGCTGGCTGAGGCCTTTAAACAAGAGTGTGTTAAGGTCGTGGTCCTGGTTTAGCTTCGCCAGCGCAACATCATCATCCACACCTTGAATGCTCGACACATCAACGCCAGTCAGAACACAGGCATAATAAAACTCTTTTTCCACACTGAGGTTGGGAAAGTGAGCGTTAACATGGCCTACGACATAGATGTATTCTTGAGTTTCAGTATATGTATTACCTGCATCTGAACTGATGTCGGCACTTATTGAATCACTTAACGTTTCCAATGCACGTTGGGCGACGTTCAGTTGAGGTTGTCGAGCTTGAGCCTTTTGCTTATCTATCATCATATCCCTACCTCATTAGGCTGCTTTGGGTACAAAATTTCTTAGTGGGAAATCAACAAATGGGTATTCATCTGTCACATCAATGCCGCAAGAATAAAAGGTTTCCAAATTTTGATTTTTATAGGTGAGAATCACCTCTACCAGAGACCGGCCCAGATCTTTTGAATACGTTTGATAGTTGATTTCAATGAGCAGCCCGGCAATATCCATTTTGCCTGAGATCAATGAGTCAAAGTTGTACACCACATAGTTTAAAGCTCGGCGTGACGCTGTTAAGCCATCGTTCGCTTTGATTACAATGGGCGATTTTTGCCCTACTGGCTGTGTTATCACATGGTTACAAAGCACATTCGGCAATAGGAGATCATTTTGTTGCGCAGCTGTATGCGCCTCCTGCAAAGACCCGATAAGAGCAACGGTTTTGTCATATTTTTGCTGGTTTAGTGCTTCAATAATCGCGTCTAATTCATTCTCGTATTTAGGCACAATCATATAGGTGTCGATATCATTTATGGTGAACACCCAGCTCGCTTTTTCCGCTATGTAAGCATATGGCTTGAACATCAGACTTTCGTTGCTGCTGGTTCCTTCGCTGTAACTAAAAACACCATAGTAGTCGTCATCGGCTAGCCCTAGTGTATTCGCAGCAGCATCAAACTCCTTTTGCAAATCTCGTGTTGCCAAATACGGTCTAATAATGCCCAATGCATAGACATACCGCTCATTGGTTGCGGCTTCAAATGAATTTACGCCCATGAAATTCTCCTTGTGATCGGTTTACTTTGTGAAAGTAATGTTTACTCAGTCGTAAAGCTTATTTTTCCTACTTGGCTCGTTTAGCTATCCATTAAAGTGAGGGGCATAAACTCTTGAAGTGGCGCGTTAACAAAAGGAAACTGATGAGTCACATCCACGCTGCAATGAAAATAGACTTCGGGCTTAAGACCAGTGTCCTTTCGCTTGTTTTTGTATGTGAACACCAAATCAACAATCACATGTGGTGAGGCCAAGTCGGTATAGCTGGTATGTACCTCATCCAAAAAATACCCAGTGTCGTTGCTTACTGTCTCTTTATGAAGAAAATCTGTGGTGATATACAGCTCTGGATAACGGTACGCCAAAAAGTTCTTAGCGCGACTAAAATCACTTCGACCATCGTTTGGCTGATATTCAAGGCCTTTTAACACATCCTGAATAACGGCCGTCGCGACACCCGTTTTATCCTTCAGCAACTGATGAAGACTGTCTAATGTTTGGCTAAACAAATGATTGCACACTACCTTGGTCAGCCCCGCGTTCACTCCATGATCTAAGGCCTGGTCTTCAGCGATGATCCCAACAGCCGTCGATAAAACCGATAACAAACTGTTTTCAGGTGGCTTCAAGGCCTCAATGAAGCTGACCAACTCAGCCTTTGCGCGAGGCTGAAGTATGTAGGTGTCTCTGTCATGAATGGTCAATACCCATCGAATTTGCTCAGCGATATAAAAATACGGCCGATGCTTGGTGTCATCGGTGTAACTCAACACTGTGTAGTAGTCGTATTCACTCACACCCAGGGTTTGTGCCGCGTTGTAAAACGCCTGTTGTAAGCCCTGGTTTGGAAACTCCGGCTTTAGCACACCTACCGCATATATATAATTGTTGCCAACCTCGTCATGTTGTAACTGCGTGAGCTGTGCACTATCACCATCTTCACCCTTTGTATTTTCAAGAGTCCCCTCTACCGATCCAATCGCACGTTGAATGGGTCGATTGGGTTGTGTTACTGACGATCCCGGCAAAAATTCGTGGTTTTGCTGAGCTAAAGGCTCATTTGGGGAGACCGTTGGGTTCATGGACATATTCATCGTTGATTCCACTTCCCTAACTTCATCCCCTCCATTCATATCTTCAGTTTGCCCAGAGTGTGCGTGACCAATTGTTGGTTCAGCATGACTTTGATCATTTATTTGTGACATCCCCATCCCCCCTCTTAGCAACGCCTCATTCAACGTGGAGCATTGCGTATATATCGCAAAAAAGTTAATGAAGATAAGTTACACAATCAGAAACAGTATGAATTGGATAAAGTTACGTTCTGTCTGGTAAGAGGCTGGGGAAACTTGGTAGAAACTGGAAGTCTAATTAGCTCAAAAGTACAAAGATTAAAAGCAGGCCCTGTGTGAGCGGAACAATACGTGGGCCTGCTTGCTGTAATGGCGTGTGATACAAACTATTGAGGCTTGATCCAACGGATCTTACAAGCACTGCTATTATCACCAATAGCGAAAGTTGGGATACCACGTCCCGCTTGTGTTTTAGGGCCGCACTGAACATTGTCAAGAACAATGGCGCCGTTTTGTACGGTGCCATTACCTTGAGGGCATTCGCAAGATTGTCCGCCAACATAACCTACCGAGTAACCAGCATTGGTGAGTTCGCCGATAAAATCGGTGTCATTAACACACTCCAGGAGGTTATCATTATTAAACCAAATGGTGACATCGATAGGTAAACCCAGCCCTTTAAGCCGATTGCGCACACTCAATGCATCGATATTGTGCTTGGCAGATTGTGCTTCCCCTTTCGTGTGTGGTTTTGGAAACATCATCAATGGCATCATAGCCAAATCGCAGCCGTTTGGATCGAGCATAGTGGCAAGCTCTTGAACGCTGAATGATGATAAATCGTCGTCTGCGCGATCAAAGTTTATCTCACGTAAACAGAAGTCGTATTCATGCGAGCTAAATTTATTGGCTTCCAAATACCCTTCTGTCACCACACGATCTGCCAGGAAACCTTTTGCATTAGCAGAAGCATTTTCCGTTTTTAGTTTCGTACTAGCGCTCGATGTTGCATTGGCTTGTAATACAGCGAAAACTGCGTTCGAAATATCTTCTGTTGTAATATCGTCTAAAATAACTTTTGACATAGCTTTACCTCACCTCTGTCGTTGTATTCCCGAAACAATACGGGTCGAAAGCAAGCTGTATTCCTAGACTTGCTCAATAAACTATATGCAGCAGAGGATTTACCAACTTGGCAGTTATTCGCACTTGATTGGTACTTTCTGTGTTGTGATAGGTAAAACTCGTGACAGCGTATTATGTTCCTCTCTTTCAATACGTTAACCTTGGTTTTGTACGATCATGAGCTGCTTTCCCGCCCAAGGAAAAAGCGGAAGGTTTATTCCGTACAAAAAAGCTTGAGCAGATGACCACTCAAGCTAATACGTTAAACATGAATTTTTGCATCGATATTAAGTTACCCTATCAACTACCAGCGATGCCGATTGCCCGTGCCGTTTTCCTTTGCGATCCCCTCATGAATGTCAGCGAGTGTAATAACATTTCTCGACTCAGAAATTGCCTTTAGGGAAACATAACGAATCACATTCATAATAGAGGCCCCGGAAAGCACATAGTCGAGCGCGACTTTGTTTAGATCAACGTCGTGAGCTAACTCGGCTTTGACCGAAAAGCCGTTTTGCCACATCGCCAATCTCTGTTGAGGCTCTGGCCTTGGAAATTCCACTATCGTCTCAAAGCGGCGAAAAAAAGCATCATCCACGTTATCTTTGTAATTAGATGCCAATATCACTAGCCCAGCAAAACACTCGATACGTTGTAATAAATAAGAGACATTCTGATTGGCAAACTGGTCATTCGCACTACCGGTTTGAGTGCGTTTACCAAATACGGCATCCGCTTCATCAAAAAACAGCACCCAGTCGTTTTGCTCAGCAAGGGCAAACACTCTGGCCAGATTCTTTTCGGTTTCGCCAATATATTTAGAGTGAATTTGAGATAAATCCACTTGATACACATCTTTACCCAATCGCCGCCCCAGTGCCCCTGCCGTCATGGTTTTACCCGTACCAGAAGGGCCATAGAAAAGCGCACGATATCCGGGTCGAACGTGCTGATCCATCTCCCATTCGTTTACCAGAGTATCACCATGCTCAGCCCATGCGTAAATATCATCAAGATGTTTGAGTACGGAGCCGGGCAATACCAGTGATTCAATGTGGTGTTTTGATTCCACCAACCGGGCAGGAAAGCCCGCGCATTTCGCGGCTTTGCATGACCGGCCTATCGTCAGCAATGAATTGTGATTGGCGTTAAATATCAGCGGCAATTTTAATGGATTGCTTAGAGGGTGCTCTGGTTGATCTAGTTCAGCGGCAATCGCGCGCTGCCCTTGGCTTAATGAGCTCAACTCACCCGACAGCGCATGGCTCAACCAGCCCTGTATTTTTAAGCGTGCAGTAATGCACTCCCCCCCTAACAAGAAAGCCAGGGTTTCACCATTAGCCACCATCGCGCCGTTAAACTCTGTTCCACCAAATTCGGTATAGGGCCGCTCGATGTTGTCGTTGCGCATCATGAGCACATCAAGCACTTGCGGTTTCACTGTTGGCATCAATGCCAGTGCTAATAACACTTGGTCATCAAAATCAAGCTTATTGCTGACTACAAAATTCGCCAATGTGCCAGTTTGATTCGCCACAGTTGGAGGGGGAATATCTCGCACGCAAGAGTAAGAACACTCTTGACCGAAATAGAGCTGTAATCGGGTTTGAATTATGGCTTCGCACCAATGAGCGTAGGCCGTAAGTAAGGAAGCATTGTCCTTGTTATGGAGAGATTCAGTTTGGGAGCAACTGTTCAGCGCTTTATCGGGCTGATGTTCTTTTTTGTATGCGACAACATTATCGTTAATCATAAAAAGCTCTCTGGCGACGGCATAGTAAGCCCCACTATGATTCAATCTAAAGCTTCTTTCTTGGTAAATCACAGCATGTGATCAGCAAAATAGATGGAGATCTTTCCACCTTCTTCGGTGTTCGTAACTATTTGGGTATTGGCATCATAACCACAAAGAAATGAGCGCCGTACACAGCACGAAATACAATGATAATAGGGTATGGCTTCTAGGCTAATTTGTTGGTTACGTGCGGTTGTCAACGGTTATCCGGGTAGTGATACTCTGGTTCTCCTTCACACGATTAGCCTAGAAAAGCTCGCTTTCGTATTCTATTTTTTCCTCCTTTTAAAGGGTAACACACGGCTTTCTCTTTTTAGTTGCCGTTTGTCTTTCTCCGGTCCTTAGCCACTTATAAAGTCAGACGTTTATCTGCCCCTCTTCTTGTACACGCAAAATGGTGTAATAATTTTCTTTAATGAAATTTTGGACATTTATTGGCAGGTCGCTAAATTTATATTTTACTTGCTTTTTGCCTTGTTTTTTCTTCCCTGGTCCAACTGCGTCCTGTATATCTTGGCCTTCGCCCTTAAAGTAGTAATGGGTTCGTCCTTCTGTATCACAAGTTATATGTTTTACGTCACTATAATTTATGTGATACTTCTTATTGTTCATTTCGAAAGCCGGATACCCGCCTTCGACGACTACGTCTGTTCCCGCTATCATTTCCCTCTGAGCTACGCTAGCTGAAACGCCCCTCATATTAGTTCTTGCACCATACCTTAACTGCACGATGTTTTTCGATTTGAAGTAATTATGAGGTTTTTCACCAAATGTCTTTCGTGTGTCAACCACCCTTCTGTCAGTAGACTGACTGAATGATTTTTTAACATTTTTCTTCTGAGCAACTGAATTAGCAGCAATCCTACTTTCATTTCCTTTCGACTTCTCTATTTGTGTATACATATTTCAATCCTTTTAAATTAGTCTTTCCCTTATCTAAGGGATTCCTTTCATTGCCTATCTTCCTTTGGATATCTGTCTCATTATTTTTATTAAATATATGTTCCTTTTAGATGTGCTCCTTCATTTTTCACTTCGATCCCTTTCGGTTGCAGGTGTTGACTTATTTCTTGCCAGTTCCCTTGCAGGTTCTTTGCATACAGTGTTATTTGTCCCCATATCTTTCCTGGCATTTTATTTAAGTATTGCTGAAGTTTTATTTTCTCCGAGTAGTCCAAATGCGCCGCACCTACATCGGCAACAGTTGGTGTACTAGAATAATCTGCTTGCACCCAGTACTTTATACCGTACCCTTGTTGAAGGTATTTCTTGGCAAGGCTCTCCAAGCTCGCTGACATTTGGCTATTTGTTGATCTCGTGAGAGGTGTTAAGTTTTGCCTAGTATTACCAGGCCCACCTAATTTTTCATTTAATAAATGTCCTTGCACGAAGTTTTCTCTAACAAAATCTTCAGCAGTCCTAGCAGGGCCTTGAGGCCACCAGTTTGGTAATACTGATACGGGACTTCCCCCGTTAGTATCACCAACTACGATGAGTCCTGTTTTTACTTCGGTACCACTATCATTTTTTACCCCACCCAGCCTATACGGATATAATTGACTTATATCTACTTCCCTTCTCTGGCGGTGCCTATTACCATATTTTTTCTTCGTAGAAACTGAGTTCGACCCCGTTGTTATTTTCTTACCTTTAACTTTATCTACATATTCATACATTTTAACACCTATTATTAACTTATTTTCTGTTGAACCTTTAGCAACGTAAAAAGCAAGACCATGATGTGTGTTTTTAGTCAGTTCACATTCCAAACCATGGAATGAAATTGTGCATACCTAATACAATGTTCTATTCGAATTATTTCTATAG